>JAPLLP010000280.1:0-1135 GCA_026387515.1 Candidatus Omnitrophota bacterium
CCACACGATGCATGTAGTCCACTTTTGCCAATGGCGCCAAATAAAATATCCAACCCCGGGAGCGGTGCTGATAGCTTAAATCCATATCTTCACCCGTGGGCCGCTCCCAAAACTTCGCCCCGATCTGAAGCATGGCGCTCCTGCGATAAGCTACATTACAGGTGCCAAAGAAATACGCCTTATGCCCTCCGATATCAATGGGTTTTGGCTCTTTGGGAAATTCCGGGTAGTATCCTTCTTTTATAAACCCGTAACGCGGCGAAACCATATTAAAACGAAAGTGCTGGCACCAGGCCTCAACCAGGTTATTGGGATCTACTTTTAGGGTATAGACCTCCCCGCCCACCGCGGCGATCTTGGGGTCTTTATCAAAATGCTTGAGCATCTCATTCACCCATTCTTTGCAAGGAGCGCAATCCGCATCGGTGAAAAATAGGAATTCCCCCTTGACGGTTTCCAGGGCCTTGTTGCGGGCAAATCCCGGAGACGGACAATTAGCGATCTCTACTAATTTAATAAAAGGGTACTTCTTCTGCCAGTTTTTAATAATCTCTATAGTCTTATCTGTGGAACCACCATCGGCGATTACCCACTCCCAACGCTCCCTAGGATAATCCACGCTTAGAAGATAATCAAAGGTCTTTTCTATGGTGCGCTCAAAGTTTTTCACCGGAATGATGATGGAGATAAAAGGTTTTGCGTTCATGTCCGTCCTCCCCAAATAATCTGGTTAGCCCAAAATACCGGCCCATCCTTACATACGCGTTTATATCCGTCTATAGTATTAACTGCGCAGCCGAGGCAGGCGCCAAAACCGCAGGCCATATGCTCCTCGAGCGAAACCTGAGCAGATATATCATATTGACCGGAGATCCTACAGACCTTCTTTAACATAGGGCGAGGCCCGCAGGCGTAAATCCGCTTATCGCTTATTGCGTATCGTTTATTGCCTAAAATATCTTTTAACAATTCAGAAACATATCCCTTAAAACCGAGAGAACCATCGTCAGTAGCAATCTTCACTTCGCAACCTAATGCCTTAAATTCTTTTTCACAAAGCACCTGCCCTTTGGTCTTAGCGCCGATTAAAACTAGCCCCTTGCTTTTTGGCAGCCTTTCTGCCAAAAAAAGTAAA
>JAPLLP010000280.1:1238-4698 GCA_026387515.1 Candidatus Omnitrophota bacterium
AGGCGAATGGTGGAAGTTGCATTTGGTGTTGTGTGTTGGATGCCGGGCAAACGAAACCCGTGCCCAAAGGCCCTAAGACATCTATATATTCACCGGCTTTCTTACGCGATAAAAGCCTGCTCCCCTCTCCTACGACCTCATACAATATCTCAAGCCTATTACCATTTACCTTATGAATACTAAATGGGCGGCGCAGCAAAGTTAGAGCGGTTGCGCCAAAGCTGACATCCAGGAATTGCCCGGGCAGGGAAGCCCTAGCAATCGACTTGAAATCTAACCAACAAGAATGGTAATCCGCCTTGACTTTCTTATTCTGCGATATTTTTGCTTTCACCTGATAAATCATATGCGGATTATTCCCCAGGCGCTAAACAATAATGCCGCCACAAGCACGGCAACCATTGAACCGATCTCCCGGTAAAACCAGGATGATTTTAGCGGCAAGTACTCGCCTATATTATACCTGAATAGGCTATTAAAAGAAGGAAAAAACCGCGGCACTTTTTTACAATACCGGGTATAGTCGTCACCAAACAAACCCAAAAGCTTTTTCTCCTCGGTAAATGCCAAGATAACGTAGCGTATCGTAAAAATAACCATAAAAATACAGATCACCCAGTATTGAAAAACCGCTAAGCCCAAACCCGCTCCAATGAAAAATATCCCTAAATACATGGGGTTGCGCACTACCAGATACGGCCCACCCTGAATCAATTGGCTCCCATTACCGGAATTTTCCGCTTTATATCCCCGGGCCGAGATCCTCAACAATTGCCCTAAAATAATTAAAATAATCCCGCATATCCGTATGAACCAGGCAGACAGGTTAATCGAACGCCCTTGCAGAAATATCTTCGGGAAAATAATGACCAGCACCGCTGCAATAGCAATCAATATCCCATTAATTTTTAAACGTTTTTTCATAGTTTATGAACACCGGCCCATCCGACCCACAAGGGGCGCACCCGCCAATCCGATGAGGCGGGGTGCAGTAGGGCCGGGTGTCATAGTTAGTGTTATTTCTGGCACTTAGGGCAAAAATACGTACCCCTTCCGCCCAAGGCGGTTCTTTTAACCGGGGCCTTACAGACCAGGCAAGGTTTACCTTCCCGGTCGTAAACCTTATGATGCGACACGTATTCCCCGCGCTTTCCGGACAAACGCACATAATTATCAACGGAGGAACCCCCAAAGCGAATCGCCTCCTGCAATACGTCTTTGATCGACTTAAAAAGCGCTTCCTGCTCTTTATCGGAGAGGGTCTGGGCGGAACGTTCAGGAAGGACCTTCGCCCGGAAGAGCGCCTCTGCGGCATAAAGATTACCTATCCCGGAAATAAAAGCCTGGTCCATCAATAGCGGCTTAATCCTGGTCTTCTTTTTGGCGAGCATCTCTTTGAACTGTTGCAAGTTTATATCAAACGGCTCGGGGCCTAAACCCTGGATGAATTTCAAACCCCGCCAGTCATCCAGGAGCCTGAGTTCACCAAATAAGCGCTGATCATTGAAATCCAGACTTTTTCCATCGGATAAGCGAAAACTGACACGGCTTTTTTGGCCATCTCCGGGATAAACAAGCTGGCCGGTCATCTTCAGGTGCACAGTCAGAGACTTACCGTTAGACAATTCCAGGATCAAGACTTTGGCCTTACGCAAAACATGTTTTATGCTCGCCCCTTCGATGCCTTTTTTAAATTTCTCGACTGAGGGCTCGCGGATTACCAAAGAATGATGCACGTAGACCTTGGCGATCTTTCTGCCCAAGAGCGAACCTTCTAATTCCCGCTTGATCGTTTCGACTTCCGGCAGTTCTGGCATAATTTAAATCACTTTCACCCACACCTGGCGGCTGCGCGGGCCATCCCCTTCGCAAAAATATACCCCCTGCCAGGTACCTAACGCCAATCGGCCGCCTTCTACCAAGACTGTAAGCGACTGGCCGAATAAAGATGATTTTAAATGGGCGTCGGCATTACCTTCGGCATGTTCATACCCGGCATTCTCCGGGATTAATTTATTTAGCGTATTTATCATATCTTTTCTTACCGAAGGATCTGCGTTCTCATTAATGGCGAGTCCGGCGGTAGTATGTGGGCAGAAGATGAAACATACGCCTTCTTTGATCTTGGCCTTGCCAACCGCCTCCTGCACATCTGGTGTGATATCGATCAACTCTGTGCGTTTAGCGGTTTTTATATCTAACTTTTGCATATCTTACTTTTTATGATACAGCTGCAGGGGTTTTACCTCCAACCTGTGTTTAATCAACGCCTCCACCCCTCTTACGCATGCCTCTGCCCCCGGTAAGGTGGTCGATACCGGAACACCAAAGGCTACCGCTGTGGAGCGGATCTTTATTGATGATAAGGTGCACTTTATTGGTCCGGATCAGATGCAGCAGGTTGGGTTTGCCTTCGCTCACCCGCTGTATGGTGCATACGGGGATCTTGTTTTCCTGCAGAAACCTGGCAGTGCCCATGGTAGAAATAATCTCAAAGCCCAGGCTTAACAATTTTCTAGACACGGTTACGAGTACCGGCTTTTTATCCTTGTCTTTAACGCTCATAAAAACTGTGCCTTTGGTAGGAAGATTCTGGTATGCCGCCAGCTGGCTCTTGGCAAAGGCCTTGTTAAAATCCGTATCGATACCCATGACCTCTCCGGTTGATTTCATCTCCGGGCCCAGGGTTATGTCTACTCCGGGAAATTTAATGAAAGGTAGGACTGACTCCTTCACCGCTATGTGCCGGGGGATAATCTCTTTGGTAAACCCGAGCTTTTTTAGTTTTTCCCCCACCATGACCTTGGCGGCCAATTTTGCCAAGGGCACTCCGATGGCCTTGGAAACAAAAGGCACGGTGCGGCTGGCGCGGGGATTAACTTCCAATATATATACGGTGCCGTTTCTTACCGCATACTGGACATTCATCAGGCCTACAACTTTTAGTTCACGCGCCAGGTCAAAGGTATATTTGCGGATCTTATCAATAGTATCCCGGGATAATGTATGGGGGGGCAGCACCATTGCGGCATCCCCTGAATGTACTCCCGCTTCTTCAATATGCTCCAGGATGCCTCCGATGACAGAAGTTTGGCCGTCAGAAATCATATCCACGTCCACCTCAATCGCATCCTCAATAAATCTATCCACCAGTACCGGCCGTTCCGGAGAGGCCCATACGGCATTACGCATATAGTATTCCAGCGACTTATCGTCATAAACTATCTCCATCGCCCTGCCGCCCAACACGTATGAAGGCCGGACTAAAACCGGATATCCTATTTTTTTTGCCACGCACTTCGCTTCCTGCACGTTCACCGCAGTTCCATTTTCCGGTTGCATCAAACCTAACTTTTCCACTAATTCCGAAAAACGCTTTCTGTCTTCTGCCCGGTCGATAGCGTCAGGGGTAGTGCCGACGATATGAACCCCGGCCTTCTCAAGGGGAATGGCTAAATTA
>JAPLLP010000280.1:4736-5360 GCA_026387515.1 Candidatus Omnitrophota bacterium
GGTCTGCCCTCCCAGCTGCACTATTACGCCGTCGGGTTTTTCTTTATCAATAACGTTCAACACATCCTCTTTGGTCAAAGGCTCAAAATAGAGTTTATCCGAGGTATCGTAATCGGTAGAAACGGTCTCGGGGTTAGAATTAACCATGATGGTTTCATAACCCAGTTCTTTAAGCGCGAAAGAGGCATGCACGCAGCAATAATCAAACTCGATCCCCTGGCCGATGCGGTTAGGCCCACCGCCGAGTATCATAATTTTTTTCTTCGTGCTCTTTCTGGCTTCGTCTTCTGTAGTTTTTGTGGACTTCTCTTCAAAGGGCGTTTCGTAAGTGGAATAGTAATAAGGCGTGTAGGCCTCGAATTCCGCGGCGCAGGTATCTACCAATTTATATACCGGCTCTAAGGCCTCTTTCTTGCGCAGCGACCTTACCGCGTCCTCGTCGCTATTTAATGCCTTGGCGATCTGCCTATCGCTAAAACCCATTTGTTTTGCCTCAAAAAGGTTTTTGTCATTTATCTTTTTCTCAAAATCAACTATTTCTTTTAGGTTGCGCAGAAACCATCGATCAATCTTGGTAAACCCATAGATGGCGTCGAGTGAATAATTCTCTTTCAAGGCCTCATA
>JAPLLP010000237.1 GCA_026387515.1 Candidatus Omnitrophota bacterium
CATATTTCGCCGGGAGCTTACCCGCCCCGGTTACAACCGCCTCGCCAATTTTTATGGGGCCTGATTTCACGGCCTCATCTTCGATTGATTTGCCGCCTTTTCTCTTGATCGCCCCGGCCACCCCGCCGCCCATAACCAATTTATTATTCGCGGCATTGACAATCGCATCCACTTTTAATTCGGTAATATCGCCCTGCACGACCTTTATCTCGGTATTGCCTATCTTCATTTCACCAGTTCTCCGTTTTGTAGTTAGTCAGCCGGTTTTTCGATGATCAGCTTGTTATTCTTATGGTCCACTTTGAAATTGAATCTCTTTAGAAAAGACATACCCAAGAGCCCATCCTGGAATTTGGCGCCTTCCACATTATCCATCATTATGGCCGCTTCAACGTTAGAGGCCGTAATATCTTTTATCCTGACGCTGTTTAAAATTACGTATTTTGCCTTGATCTGTCGGCCATCAGCCACGCTTAAAGTTACGTCACGGTTGATACTATTTAAATCAATACCCAGCCTGTCGGCAATGCTGCGCTTCAATATGACAAGCGAAGCCCCCGTGTCTAACATCAAAGAAACGTTTACTAAACCATTGAGCTCGCCATCCACCATCATCTCCTGGGCATCTATGGCAAACTCAACCTTTTTCGGGGCCTTTTCGTCTTCGACTTTCCTTTTCTCCTGCTTCTTCTCGCTGTCTCCTTTTTCTTTTTCCCATTGCTTGCGCAAATTAGCCGCTTCCTCAGGAGAACTCTCTTCGATCTTGTCGATCTCGCTTTTCTTATAGCCTATAATACCGCCTATGCATACCTCCAGCTCCACAGTATCATCGGACTGATTCTTGATTAAACCCTGGACCTGACGCCCGTCTTTAAGATATATGGTATCCGCACGGGCCAAGACGCAAGAACCAAAAACGAAAATAAGGGTCAAAAAAAGTATTTTCATCTTCCTCTCTCCTGATAGATCCCGTCATAGCCGCGCAAGGTCTCCTGTATGGACAAGAAAACCAATTGCGCTACGCGGGCATTCTGCTTAATTCGTAAACCCTTAAGGTTACCAACCACAAGAATAAACTCACCCCTGCCTTTAAACCCGGCATCCCAAACCCCATGCTGGGTAAATGCCCCCATCCTCAATAACGAGGTGCGCGAAAAACAAATAGCGGTCAGATTCTTGGCTAAGTTAACGGTCTCATTAGTTTTAACCTTATAACAACCGGCCTCAAGATCCCACCAGCCGAATTTGTCCTCCTGCTTCTCCTTCCGGGGCAATATCTCTTTGCCAACAGGTATAACCCGCTCCTTATTAGAAAAATCAAGTTCTCCTTTTGTATCAAATTCATAGATGTTAGCCACGGTCAAATCCAGGCCGTTAGGAGTAAGCTGGATTTCAAGGTCAATATACCCCTCGACCAACTTATCTTTCTTAATTAATTTCGCGATCTCTTCGCGATTAAGCATATATTTTACCTTTTAGCGCCAGCGGTTAACGCCACCGCGTTACGCCTACCCGCTCGCACAATTTTATCACTGCGCAACGGCGCACGCAGATATTCTGGCCAAAAGTCACCAGTATAGTGTTTAATTCTATCCAGTTCTTCCTGGGGAAGATCTCCTTAAGCGCCTCTTCGGTCTCCTCGGGGGCCTTGGTCTTTATCCAACCCAGACGATTAGAAATGGAGAGGCCCAACATTTTCCGCGGCGTATCCGCTTCTTTAAATAAGCGCGCGCTCGCCTCACCCGTAGTTTTATCCTTAGTCCTTAGGCTCAAAATACAGGAAACCAAAACCTGATAAGGACCTTTATTCTGCGAAACAATGGTAACTATGGGGACCGTAAAATGCGCGGTCTGCTTTTCAATTAATTTTAATGTTTTTAGAAACCTATTCACCCGACCTGTCAAACTTACGCATCAGCCCCTTAGCGGCCTTAAGCCCCTCGGCCTTTGACTTAAATTTACCAATAGCCTGCAGCTCTTCTAATTCACTTAATAATCTTCCCAATAGAGGCGAAGGCTTAACTTTAAGTTTCTTTATAAGGTCATCTCCATTAACCAGGCGCGGTATCTTTTTCTCTCGGCTTTTACGGAAATATTCCCTGATCAATGAAGCCACCACTTTCTCGTGCATGATACGCGACGCCCTGGTAGTAAGCGGGCCTAGCGTAGAACGCTGGTCAGCCAGAGAAAGCAGCAGAATGCTCACTGCCTCGCGCCCTGCGTCGCGGAAAAACCTGAATTTGGCGCGGGAGGTGGGATTTTGGGTATCGCCGAGGTACCCCGGCCTTAGATGCCAGAAAACCATTTTATTCAGGGCTTGCAGTTCATCGTTTGACAACTTTAGGCGCCGCGCGATTATATCGGTTAGCTTTGCCCCTATGCGCTCATGGCCGTAAAATTTGATCTTGCCTCCCTTGCGGCGCCGCGCGGCAGGCTTGCCGATATCGTGCAATAACGCAGCAAGCTTCATCAGGGCAAACCTCTGCCTCGCCCCTGAAATAACCTCGCGCAAGTAACTATTCATGCCTTCGCCCTTGGCCTTGTCTTGGATCAACATCTCTAGCTGCCTGAGCGTTTCCAGGCTGTGCCTAAAAACATCCAGATGATGATAAGGCCCCTGCTTTACCCCGCGCATAACCTCTATCTCAGGTATGATTAATTTCAAAATACCCAAGCTGTCAAACCTTTGAAAAAGAAGGTACGCACAATCGCAATGCATGATCTTGAACAACTCATCGCGGATACGCTCTTCTGACACCGAGTTGAGTTTTTGGCGTTTTTCTTTTATAAGGCCCAAGGTCTTTTTGTCAATCTCAAAACCCAAAACGCAAGACAGGCTAAAGGCGCGCAATATCCTTAGGGGATCGTCGTCGAAAGCCCGTTCGCTTGCCATACTGATATTCTTTTTATCTAAGTCCTTCCTTGCACCATTAAAATCAATCAAAAATAAAGCAGGATCTTTGGCCGATACGGCAGCCTCTAAATCCAGGGCCAGGGTATTGATGGTGAAGTCGCGCTTGCCCAGGTCATCTTTTAGGCTCGGCCCCCGAAAATCCGTAAAATCAAAGGTATAAATCCTGTCTCGGTCTTTTTTCACCAAACGGCAGGACCCGTTCTCTTTATCCAGGACCACGAACCCTGCTCGCTCGGCCCTGGCTAAAGCCCTGGCAAAAGAGATAGCCCCGTCTTTTATACAAAAATCTATATCGATAGGTTCTTTGCGGCGCTTGAGCAACGCATCGCGCAATACCCCGCCGACCAGATAGAGCCGCACCTTCCGGCTCTTGGCAAACTTTAATATTGCCTTAAGGCAGGAGATTATTTCTGGAGTAAAAAAGACAGGCATACAATTTGAAAAAAGCGGATTATTTACCGTTATTAAAAACTTCTGATTTTTTTATGATATCATCCTCGACAAAGATGGGAGCATGCGCCCTGACCGCCAGGGCTATACTATCCGACGGACGGGCATCGATGATCTTGGATTCGCCGGTATTCGTTTTGAGCACGATCTTGGCATGAAAGGTATTCTCTTGTAACTTATCGATAATCACGCGGTCGATAGTGGCGCTTAAGTTTTCAATCGCCGCGTAGAGTAAATCGTGGGTCAAGGGCCTGGGCGGAGTAAAACCGCTTATCTTCAATTTTATAGCCGATGCCTCGGCAAGACCGATTACAATAGGCAGTATCCTGGTGCCATTTTTTTCTTTTAGGACAATAAGCTGATCATGCCTTTTCTCATCAATGACTATTTTGCTTAGTTCCATCTCAACCATGCCGGTTTCTCCTTTGTTTTTTCCTCTTCGGCTTTTCTTTGTTCAGCATAACTTTAAGCTCTTCCATGAACTGCCCCACGTCTTTAAATTGACGGTAGACCGAGGCAAAACGCACGTAGGCAACGTCATCGATTTTTTTAAGCCTCTCCATTACTAATTCGCCTATGCGCGAAGCCAAGACCTCCCGGTCCGGCTTTTTCTGGATAGCCCGCTCAACCTGAATTACAATATCTTCCATCTTCTCGATACCGATAGACCTTTTTTCGCAGGCCTTGATGATACCGGAGAGGACCTTCTTGCGATCAAAGGCTTCGCGCCGGCCGTCTTTTTTGATCACCATAAGTGAAACCTGCTCCACGTATTCGTAAGTGGTGAAGCGCTTGCCGCAGCCCAGGCATTCGCGCCTGCGCCGTACCGCAGAACTTTCTGCCGTGGCGCGCGAATCAACTACCTTGTCTTCCCCGTAACTACAGAAAGGACATTTCATTTTTTCTTCCTTATTTTGACTTTCGCTTCCCTTAAAAAATCAACGGCCATCTCGTCCGGATAGCCATCGCCCACGACGATCTCTTTTATCCCCGCATTGATAACCATCTTGGCGCAGATAGAGCAAGGCTGATTGGTGATGTAAAGGACGCTGTCTTTGGTGCTCACCCCGTGAAGTGCCGCCTGCAAGATAACGTTCTGTTCGGCATGCAATCCCCGGCAGAGCTCATGGCGCTGGCCGGAAGGGATATGCAATTTCTCCCTTATGCAAAAGTCGCTTGAGCAATGCTCCAGGCCCGAAGGCGCTCCGTTATATCCTGTGGCCAAAATCTTTTTGTCTCTGACCAAGACCGCCCCTACCCTGCGGCGGATACAGGTCGCCCTTTTGGAGACTAATACCGCGACTTCCAAGAAATATTCATCCCAGCTCGGACGCTTAAAGGGCTGCTTTTTCTTTTTCATCTTTTCTTAAGTAGCTCCGGATAAAGAGGGAAACCTTTGGTCAATTTTAAGACTTTCTCTTTTATCTCCGACAGTTTCTTGGCATCTGCCCGCGTTAAAATCGCCTCGTCTATAAACTGGGCTACTTTACGCATCTGGGGCTCTTTCATCCCTCGGGTAGTGACCGCGGGGGTACCCAGGCGGATCCCGCTGGTTACGGCCGGGCTTTGCGGATCAAAAGGGATAAGATTTTTATTCACCGTAATATTAACCTCTTCTAATACGCTCGAGGCCTCGGCGCCGCTTATTTGTTTTTTAGTCAAATCTACCAGCATAAGATGGGTATCTGTGCCGCCGGAGACTATCCTAAAACCCTTGCTGTTTAGAGTTTCGGCGAGTTCCCTGGAGTTAGCTACTACCTGAAGCTGATATTTTTTGAACTCCGGGGTCAAGGCCTGGCGAAAAGCCACTGCCTTGGCGGCAATTACGTGCATCAGCGGCCCGCCCTGGATCCCGGGGAATATCTGAGAATCTATTTTCCTGGCAAATTCTTTTTTACAGATAATGAAACCTCCCCTCGGGCCGCGCAAAGTCTTATGCGTAGTGGAACTGACAAATTCCGCGTAAGGGACAGGCGAAGGATGGACCCCTGCAGCCACTAACCCGGCGATATGGGCCATATCCACAAATAGATAAGCGCCTACCGCGTCGGAGATCTCCCGAAACTTCTTGAAATCAATCTCTCTTGGGTAGGCCGAGGCCCCGGCAAGGATCATCTTTGGCCGATGCAGTTTAGCCAAAGATAAAATATTATCGTAATCTAGCGTCTCGGTCTTGGAATTTACCCCGTATCCTACCACATGAAAGAGCGAACCGGAAAAATTGTGGGGATGTCCGTGGCTAA
>JAPLLP010000227.1 GCA_026387515.1 Candidatus Omnitrophota bacterium
TAAAGCTAAAAAAATATGCCCGGACAAAAGTTTAAGCATACTTTGATTTGTTAAAACATTAATACCTAAGGCTAAAGAATTAATTAGTGCATAGCGGCGGACTTCAGCATACGATGATGGCTTGCTATGTTTAAACGTCCAAAATTTCATAAGAAAATATCCGACAATACCCGCACAGGTAAATGAAATACCTTTAGATACGCTAAAGGGAAGAAAATGAAATAAAATATAATAAATACTAAAGTCTGTTGCATTGACAATAGCCCCCCCAATTAAAAACCGGATAACTTCTTTTTTAGTATTCATGCTTATGTAAAACTTATTTTCCTAGACGATGAGGCTTGCAACAACCAATGCCTGTTACAGTTGAGCCTTATCCATTCCTTGACAATAGCATAGCCCATGAAACGAAACATCGCGTTTCGCAAACGCAGCTTAATAAGCAAATAAAATGCCATACGGATAGAATAAAATTTAGTATATGCCCTGAGGACATTAAGCTGCAGTTCATGGGCTGATAATAACTTCGGGTTAAAAACAATATGCTGGGCGTCATAAAGATTCCAGTCTTTGGTAAAAATACGCTTTTGGCTCTCAAGTTCTTCATAGACCTTTGTACCCGGAAAAGGCGTCAGGATCGTCAACTGCATAGTGTCTATCTTCTGTTTAATAACAAACTTTAAGGTCTCCCATATGGTATTTTTATTATCGTCTTCTCCCCCCAAAACAAACATACCGTGGATTTTTATTTTCTTTTTGTGAAAAGATCGGATTGCAGCCACAATCTCTTCAACAGTCTGCCTCTTCTGAAAGGCCGCAAGTGTACTAGGATTAACCGACTCAAAGCCTACGCAGACGGCACTACATCCTGCCCGAGCCATCAGATTTAAAATTTCGTTATCTTTGGCAACATCGCAACGCACCTGACAAACCCACGGCCTTATTTTGTTTTTTAACATCAATCCCAATAAAACCCTTGTACGCTTAGGATGAGCAGCAAAATTATCGTCGCAAATGAAGAATTGTTTTGTCTTCCTGGATTTCATTTCTTTGATAATATTCTCAGCGCTGCGGAAACGGTATTCTCGGCCAAACATCTTCGTGACAGAGCAAAAACTGCAATCAAAAGGGCAGCCGCGAGAAGTGGAAATAGGCATAACAAGAGGGGATGAACGGTAACCCTTGATCAATGAAAAGTCAGGATTTGGCAAAGTATCAAGATCCTCGACAGCCCTGCCTTGAACAACGGACTCTAGTCTTCTGCCCTCAACAACGTCGGCGATGACATCTTCAGCCTCACCCACCACAACTTGCCTTGCGTACTCCAGCGCCTCACTAGGTAGGAGGCTTGCATGGACTCCGCCTATGATCACTTTTTCTTTAGGGAATTTTTTGGCTATTTCATAACCGCGTTTGGCTGTTGGGGTCAAGATAGAAATACCGATGACATCTGCCTTTAAACTCGCATAATCAGGCGCATGGATATTTTCGTTATATATCTCGACCTCATGCCCCCTATTTTTTAAAATAGTCCCCAGATAAACAGGGCCCAATAAAGGCATAGGTATTTTGCTATAGACATTTGCCTCGCAAGCGCATGGTTCAATAAGTACGATCTTCATTTGTATAATTTATTGCAGTGTATCTTGCAGTGTATCAATTATCTGATACAAAACCCATGCTGCAATATCAAGCTGAGGAAGCATATATTTGTGCGCGGAAATCTTTATTTCAGTCTTATTGTCTATGCCCTTCCTAAGTATAAGCGCTACCATCGCTCCATTAATATTGGCTTTAATCACTCCACCTGACGCATCATGTTTAGTAATCGTCCCTATACGCTTTATTTCCTGAAGACTTATTTCATACACATGTTCAAAACTGGCATCGATGATTTGCTGCACATTATCTTTACCTATAAATGTTGCTACTATGGCAACCGGCAGCATTGCCACACCCGTTAGCATAGCAGCCCCGTAGATCTCGGCGTTTTTTATCGCGGCAGCCTTCATAGGCTCTGCAAGCACAAGTAAAACCAATTGTTGAGCAGTAGGAATACCCTTATAGCTTTTTTGTCTATTAACATCGTAGACTCGCACACCGGGTTGTGTGCCGATTGTGTAGTCCTTGTAAACAATCTTGCCGATGCTTAAGGTAACAAGATCGATTTGCATAGGGGTAGGCGAAGAAGACTTTGATTGCTGCGCTATTTTTAATGAATCTACGTTGAGTTTTCCTGCCTTGTTTTTGGTAAGCCCCATCTCTTTTAATTCAATCTCCACAAGTAAAAAGTGACGCTTCTGCTTAAACAAGGTAGCGCGGTCATATATGACTTTTATTTTAGGGCAAGATACCAGTATGCCTTTCGGGAAGCCGCTGGGATTATACATTTTAAATCCGGATATGTGAATTGTTGAGCTTAAAATATTCAATTGAAACCCGTCCATATGTACCGGCGCTCCTGTGATGCGAGAGGCGGCCGAAGTTAGCACGGATTTAATAATCAGATTTTTAAAAATTGTGATACACGCTAAAGAAATGGCTACTA
>JAPLLP010000049.1:0-983 GCA_026387515.1 Candidatus Omnitrophota bacterium
ATCTGTCACAATCACATCAAACCAATCGGGATTCTTGACAAACCACATGGTCGTGGCATCCACATGCGCGTAGTCAGTGGTAATATCCGGATATTCTTTGGCTACCTCGTTAAAAGTCCTCTCCCATAGATCCCAGGCATAGGTCAAGACATTGGTCTTGCCGCAGAGGGTGAGCTTTTTTCTCTTATTACGCTTTCTTGTATACTCAAAGGCATAGCGGATGCAACGTTCAACGCCCCGGCGCGTATTATAAGAAATCTGAATGGCAACTTCATCTTTGGTGCCTTTCTTTTGGAATTCTCCCATGCCTTTATATAGGCCTTCGGAATTCTCCCGTACCACCACAAAATCAATATCTTCCGGTTTCTTATCTTTTAAGGGACAGTATGCAGAATTATAAAGTTTAACCGGACGCAAATTAATATACTGATCCAGAGCGAACCTTAACTTTAGCAATACTCCGGTCTCAATAATACCGGGCTTTACCTTAGGGTCCCCCACTGCGCCTAGATAAATTGCATTATATTTCTTTAATTCTTCGATATCGCTCTCATCCACAAGCTTGCCGGTCTTTAAATACCTTTGGCCGGTGAAGTCAAAATCCTTTGTTTCATATTTAAATCCGAACTTTTTGCTTGCCGCCTGAATTACCTTCAGGCCTTCACGCACTACTTCCGGGCCGGTGCCGTCTCCGGCTATAACCGCTATTTTGTACATTTGTTTTTGATCCTTTCCTTAATATAATTCATAAGGCCATTCTTCCTGACTATTTCCTGTAGAAAATCAGGAAAAGCCTGGGTCTTATAACCGGTACCCTTGGAGATATTCCTGATATTACCGGTAGATAAATCTATCTCGATCTCATCGCCGTCTGAAATCGCGGATGTATCGCCTAGTTCCAAAAATGGCAAGCCTATATTTATGGCATTACGGAAAAATATCGCGGCAAAACTCTTAGCCACTACGGCGCTCACCCCGCAGCC
>JAPLLP010000049.1:1006-2347 GCA_026387515.1 Candidatus Omnitrophota bacterium
GCAGCCTTTGATCGCCAGCGGCGCGTGCTCGCGCGAAGAGCCACAGCCGAAATTCTTTCCCGCGACGATAATATCCCCCGATTTTACATTCTTGGTAAAATCAGGGCTGATGGTTTCCATACAATACCTACCCAACTCTTTGACATCGGTAGAAACCAAATACTTGGCCGCAATAATATCATCGGTATTTACGTCATCGCCGAATTTATGTACCCTGCCTTTTATAATCATTTAGAGGGGACGTTTCCTTTCAAAGTAAATCCAATATTAACAATAAGTTACAAGATGACATTTTCCAATTTAATAATAAAACTTAGAATAAAATAACGGAAAACGTGATGTCACAACGTTCTTAATACAAATGCATTAGAAGATAAAGAAACGTCCCTTATTTGATTTCGCTGGGATGGGTGATCCTCCCAGTGATAGCCGAAGCCGCTGCCACCGCGGGATTCGATAAATACACGAATGACTTAGGGCTGCCCATTCTGCCGATGAAATTACGGTTCGTAGTAGCAATGGCGGTTTCACTCTCGGTCAATATGCCCATATGCCCGCCTAAACACGGGCCGCAGGTAGGCGTGGAAAAAATCCCTCCCGCGCGCACAAATATCTCTGCCAATCCCTCTTTAACCGCCTCCAGGTATATTTTCTGGGTAGCGGGAAAAATCAGCAATTTCACTCCGGGGCTTGCCTTCTTCCCTTTTAATATCTTGGCGGCAATGCGTAAATCCGAAATCCTGCCGTTAGTGCAAGAACCTATTACCGACTGATCTATCTTCACATCTTTTAATGCACTTACCGGTTTAACATTGCTGGGAAGATGAGGACAGGCTACTTGCGGCTCTAAGTCCGACACATCCCACTCGTATGTCTTTTCATAATACGCATCTTGGTCGGATTTTAACTTTTTGCCTTTCCCTCCGGCATATTCCCAGGTAATTTCATCCGGTTCTATAATACCCGCTCTGCCTCCTGCCTCAATAGCCATGTTGCTCATGGAAAAACGGTCATCCATGCCCAGCCTGCGGATAACCGGGCCGCTAAACTCCATTACCTTATATATGGCGCCGTCAACCCCTATCTTACCGATGGTAAATAAGATCAGGTCTTTACCACCTACCCATTTACCAAGCCTGCCTTTATAAATGAATTTGATGCTTGAGGGCACCCTAAACCAGCATTTACCGTCAACAAAGGCGCGGGCCAGGTCAGTTGAACCTACTCCCGTAGAATAACATCCCAGGGCGCCATAGGTACAGGTGTGTGAATCTGCCCCGATTACCAGATCTCCCGGCTTAACCAGCCCCTGCTCCGGCAAAAGCGCATGCTCTATCCCCA
>JAPLLP010000313.1 GCA_026387515.1 Candidatus Omnitrophota bacterium
GGCTGGCCAGTTATTTTGAACGGAATGCCGCATTTGTGAGAAAAGTAGTTTCTGCAATTATTTATCCGGCCATTCTTTTTTGTGCCGGAATGGGGGCGTTGCTTTATATGACCTTGAATATCGTTCCCACCTTCACGGACCTATTCAAGAGTTTTAATATAGAATTGCCGCTATTAACCCGCATGCTGATGGTGGTAAGCGTGGCTATAAGAAAATTTTCACTCGTTATCATCGGCGTAGGGGCGGTGCTTTTTTATTTTATTAAGAAATACATCGGTACGAAATACGGGAGAAAAAGATTCGAGTTGTTTCTTTTGCGGCTGCCCGTATTCGGGGAATTTTTCCGCGCTTTGATCGTAGAAAGGTTTTCTTCGGAAATATGCACTTTGATTGAGAGTGGCGTGCCGATCCTGTATTCTATGGAAATAGTGGAGCACAGCGTAGATAATCTGGTGATGGCGGCGGAAATCCGCAAGATAAAAGAGAGCGTGCGCGACGGAAAACCGCTGGGCGAACCGATGGAAGAAAGCGGATTTTTTGAACCGATGGTAGTGCAGATGGTAATGATAGGGGAAGAGATCGGAGAATTGCCCCAGATGTTCAAGAAGATCAATGAGTTTTATCAGGAATATGTTGACGTGTTTTTAATCCGCTTCACTACGATGTTTGAGCCTTTTATGCTTTTGTTCATCGGCGGTCTAATCGCATTAATAGTAGTAGGCATGTTTTTGCCGGTATTCAAGATCGCCAGCATAGGTTAAGTAGCCTTTTGCAACAAAATGTGTTGACAAAAAATAAAATATGGATAAAATTAAATGAAGGAGGTGAGGAAATATAACTAGATAGCAAGGCGAATTAGAGACTCCAAATATTTTTCCAGATATATTACAGGGAAGTAGGATAAACACCGTTATATAAAGAACAAGAGTTAGAAAGGAGGAGGGATGCGTAGAGCATTTACCTTGGTGGAATTAATCGTAGTTGTAATTATAATCGGAATCTTGCTTTCAGTAGGTATTCCGCAATACAGGAAAGCCCTGGAGAGGTCGCGCGGCGCAGAAGCTTATGCGGGGTTAGCGCATATCCAGCAGGGTGAAAAGGTTTATTTCGCAAGTAATGAGAAATATTATAATACCACCAACAATCCGGCATCAAAGTCGGCGCCAAGAGCCATGCCAATAGCGGATACCACAGCATTAGACATTACCCTTCCGCAAGTTGGTTGGTATTTTAATGTTTCATGTTCGGATGTATCTAGAGATTTTGAGGCTACTGCTTACCGTTTATCCGGTCCTTGTGGCACGTGCTTGATCACTATAGACGAGAATGGAACACAATCCGAGATATGGAAAGGGCATGACGTTGGTTGAAATAGTTATAGTATGCGTTATCCTGGGAGTGTTATTGCGTCTAGGCTCCGTGATGTATTCAAAGACTCACGAGAAGGCCAGGGCATCCGAAGCTAGGTCGCTGCTGGGGTTTATTCGTACAGCAGAAGAGAATTACAAGTTAGATAAAGATATTTACACCGGTAACCTGGCTGATTTAGAAGTGGAAGTGCCGATTGATTGCAACGTGGATACGACACATTTCTTTAGCTATTCTTTGGCCAGCCCTACTACTTCTACTTTTACTGCTACAGCCACAAGATGCACGTCAGGCGGCAAAGCCCCTTCAAGGCAACCCGCCTACGTTGTTACCATGGACCAGGATGGGAATTTAGTAGTGCCGGAAGGTTATTAATCTTAGATTCGCATGAAAGGCAAGGGAGATGCCCGGTGAGAAGAAGCAGGCATGGACGCTAGTAGAGTTGTTGATAGTGGTGGTAATAATTGGTATTTTAGCCAGTCTCGCCCTGCCAAATTACAAAAAGATGAGAGAGGGCACCTATGATAGGGAGGCTATCGCAAACCTTAAGTTGATAGCTGCCGCAGAAAAAGTCTATAGACTGGAATTGGGCGTATATATAGATGCCACCGATACCAACGATGTGAACAATAAGCTAAAGTTGTCCTTACCTACTACGGCACAGGCTGCATGGGATCATAAAGTTGATCATGTGACTAGGACAACTTTTACCGGAAAGGGCAAGCGTAAGGCAGACGATAATCGGGTATGGTTCATAGATCAGTCTTTGGAGGAGCCTTATAGTCAGAGCAGTGGATATTAATAAAAAATTGCGTAATTCTTAAAAAGGGCATCTTAAGGATGCCCTTAATTTTTTAGATATGACACCCCGCGCTAAGCACACCTGGCCCAGATAGGCTACCCGGCGCAGATTTGAATTGCGCCGGTGTCCCCCGAGGGGGAAATTGGGCCAGTGTTCATTAAGTATGAACTATGAAAAAAGGCCTTACTTTAGTTGAGATAATTGCCGCCACCGTAATCCTGGGCATAACAGTAGCGGGACTGGCAGGCGTGTTTATTATGAGCAAGAGATATGTTTTGCATAACCGCTCCAGGATGGCAAGCGGGGAAGTGGCAAGGTATTTCTTGGATCCTCTGCAGATGGATGTTAACCAGAGCGAATGGGGCTCAAATTGCCTGAGCGGCGCCACCTCTGTTTGTCCGTCCAGCGCGTTCCCAGACCTGGGAGACGGGATGGAGTACACTCCACATTTTGATACCGGGAATATAGCTGCAGGCGTACGTTACGTAACTTTAACTCTCAACTGGACGGAATTTACGCCCACGCCTTAAAATCTTTTATCCGCCATGAGAAAAAACCAAGCGGTAACTATGCTTGAGCTTATTATTGCATTATGTATTTTTTCAGTGATTTTTTTAGGATTTGCTTCCATACAGTTATTCAGCAGGGAACAGTTTTTAACCGCCAAAAGGCGCACGATAGTACAAAATGATGTCGCGCTCATGCTGGAACATTTGACTAAAACTATTACCGGGTCTAATATTTGCGGGGGAGCAATCGGGGATAAAAATAATTTTCCTATAAAGACTTTAGTAGTCGGCGGCCAAACACAGGTTAAAATTAGGGTTGATACTTACCCCATCGATAGCCCTAACGGTAAATTAGACAATCCCGGAGACGGAGAGGTTACCTATGTGTATAAACCTTCGGAATACAGGATTTATTTTTATAGCGATATAAATGATCCTTTAACAGCAGAATACGTAACCGGTCCAAGGATCTTAGGGGATTTAAGCAATGATACAGACAAGAGTTCCTATATTTTTTATGACCAGTCAAGAAACTATGTTGAAGCCCAGATTGTCGGTCTCTGGGACCCCACTAAACCGGTCGCCCTGGATAATCCTCGAGTAGTTATGCGCACCCGCATCAAGATGCCTTCTGTTTCGTACTAGCCTTCCTTTTATTTTACATTGATCATATTGGGTGGTATAATATTCAGATTATATATAGGTAAGAGGATTTTGCGGGTAATGCAAAAGCATACACTCGCCCAATTCCTATTTGGGCGAGGTGTGTTCATCACTATGACACCCGGCCCTATCGGATGGGCCGGTGTTCATCACTATGAAAAAATATATCAATCTACTCCTTGGCCTTGTTTTTGTCCTTAGTGTAAATCTCTACCTGCGCACCTTTACCATTAATTTCCCGCAGCTAAAAGACCAGGCCCGCCAGATAGTCGAACAGCATATTCAAGATATCGCCACGGCAACGGTAAAAAAGACCTATCCGGATTACAGCGTTTTGACTCAGGATAAATTGGCGGAAAATTTTGCCCTTCAGTTTAAGAATAAGAATCAGAAAACGCTAAAAAAACAGATTCAGGAAGAATACGCTCAATTAAGGAGCCGTTATCAGGACGCCTCCGGACAGACATATTTGCTGGAAATGGATTGCTGGAATTGGGCGCGTTATACTCAAAACATCCTCCTTTTTGGCCATCCCGGAGATAAGCTTATGCGTGGCTATAATTTGGACAATTTAATGTTGGCGCCTTCTGGTGGCATTATTATGTGGAATCAGTTTTTGTTCTGGTTATCCGCTTTTATTTACCGGATCTTTTGTTTGTTCCACCCAGTCGCTTTATTCGCCTTCCTTTTTTATTTGCCGTTATTTTATACCGCCATTTTTTTGGTCTTGCTATATCTGGTTATTTCTAGGTACTGGGGAAATCTAGCTGCGGTAATTGCCTGTCTTTATGTCGGATTGGCCCCGGATTTCTTATTACACAGTTTTGCTGG
>JAPLLP010000064.1 GCA_026387515.1 Candidatus Omnitrophota bacterium
GGAATTTAATGACGCGGCTTTAAATTCATTGAACCCGTAATCAAGGTATATTTCAAATTTATCGCTAGGCGTTATCCTGAACCCGAGTTTAGCAACATTATAGAATTCGTACGGGGCTTGGGGGAAAATACCCTGATTATAGAGAAAAGGCAATATGTAGCGATAAAGCTGGCCATCCTTGTAATATGTCCCGTATAAGGTAGTGTTATTCAGCAGGACGCTTTGCGGAAAATTATCGTAAGCTATCGTATAATCGTTGGTCCGCTCATATACTCCGTTTAAACTCAACCAATCAAAAAAATCGTAATTCAAGCCGAATGAACCGGTCTTGATTGAAGGGTCTTCTGCGTCCGGAACAGAAGCGTTTAAATAGTAATCTCCGGTGTCTCCGTCATAGACAAACGGGTCTACTCCCCCCACTGTCTTATGCATCTTTTGGTATATACCTAAACCTTTAGCGGTCAATTTGTCAGTTACCTTTACGGCAAGTTCATCGCGCGTTACATTCTCGATAAATTTACCGTTTGTATTATGCACATTACGCACGTCAAAAAGGTTGACGAGTTTATCTTCCCAGATGGTTTCAATACGAAAACCCAGGGTATTCCTAGCCACATCAATACCGTCTCCAATGCGGGTAGCTTTAAGCTCATCCCAATTGCTGCCGGATTTCTCCATCCCCGCGGCATAATAATCCAATACCTTGCGGAAATGTATATGCCTCCCCCAGAAAACGTCCTGGCGGGTATTATGGAAATCTGAAAGCGCCGAATCAAACCCTTTATCCATATGGGCGCCGTATATCTTGGTTTTTAAGATGAAATTTTCATTCTTATCCATACGTATATCGTCATAACCATAGGTTAAATCCATAATACTCTTCTGCGGGTAGCGGCCGATAAGTGAAAAGAAATACGCATTGCCGCGGCCATCTGTCTTATAAGCGGAATTATTCATATCATATTTAGAATTAGAAATTAAAACTTCGCCCTGGGCTTTTAAGCCCTCCACTAATTCATATCCCAAGTCTACACCACCCACAAAATTCTGACTGTCAATCGTTTGCTTTGTGCCGCTGACAAAACCTGTGCGGCTGGTAAAAGTCCCCCCCACCATAAAGTTATCCGCAAAATAGTGCTTCAGCCTGGCGGCGGCAATAATATTATCTACTTCGCCGTACTCCTGCCAAAGATGCTTAGGCGTAGCAATAGTAGTATCAAATGAAGTACCCTCATCGGACTTAAAACTAAAGGCAGCACCTCTTAGGGCAGTCAGGTATTTACCGGTAGAATCTTTTGATGCAAATGAAAGTGAATCATCCCAGCGGCCCGTAGTATAGCTGGGGGTCGTATCAGTTGAGTTATAAGTTCCGGCGGTATACTGACGCAGCCACTTACTGTCCTTCCACCAGATTCCGTGATTGGTTATATTCAAGGGGTCATCGGAAGTATAAGCCTGATCCTGATAGCCCATAGGAAACGCCCGGACTTTCATCTGGTCATTGGTATAATCAAGCCATATTTCGCGTAACGGCTGGAACTGGCTTTCAATCTTTAAGGCAGGGATTGTATATATCTCTTTGTAACGATCGGAGGTAATGGCGGCAGACTTGGTTACGCCATTATATACTTTTAACTCGGGGACATTGATGGTATCGCCGTTAGATGTGTAGGCGGTTCGATTAACCGTATAACCGGTATTTGACCAATAATATAACTGCACATCGGCAGTATCGCCAGTACCATCCTTAACCGTAACCTTGCTGCTTTTCCCCGTAAAGCTCCACGGGTCAACCGTAACGTTTGTATGAAAATTAAAACCTTCTTCGTTATCGGTATCAACGTTTAAAATTAATGAATCGTAAATCGCCGGATCATAAGTATTAAACTTATGGTCATATGCGGCAGTAGAATTCAGACGCCAGTTTTTGGAACGGTCATTTAAGCTAAAATCCGCCCGCTTCCAGATAAAATCATCCGGAGTAACGCCGAAACCAACCTGAGTCTCTCCGCTGATTCTGAAAGGCCCGGCCTTAATCCCCTCTTTTTCCTTCTTTTGAGGCTGAACAGAAGGCTGCATACCAGGGGGATTATAACTGCTGATATAATCTTTTTGAAAACTTTCCAGCCTGGCTTGCTCCATAGCTTGCGCCATTACTTCATCTTTGCTTAATGACCTTGCTTGAGGCGCCGGGCTTTCCGGGGTTATTGCTTTGGGTGCGGCGGGGATTGGAGGAGCTGGTTTTAAATTTTGCTTAAAAATCTCAGTTATGTACTGCTTGGCAACCGGGCTCTCGGGATCAACCATCAGGGCCTTATTAAATTCACTCAGGGCGTCATCATATTGCCCCAGGCCATAGAAAGTGACCCCCAGCTCGCACAAATATTCGGCTACGCCGGCAGAAGCAAAAGAAATATTTGGGGAAAGGACCAAAAATGGAAAGGAAAATATTAAAACTAAAACAGAAAATTTTTTGCTCATATATAGTTTTTATTATATATGAGTTCTTCGCCTTGTCAACGAAATTTTTTTTAAATAATTA
>JAPLLP010000095.1 GCA_026387515.1 Candidatus Omnitrophota bacterium
AAAAAAGAAGATGGCGAAAAAGGCCTGAAAGATCATCGTAGTCATGTACAGCTGATAAAAACGGGCTAAATGATACACCCCCACCACAATCAACATGCCTATGAGCATGAAGCGCGCCCTCGCTTTTTTGAACCAGATAAGTATAAGATACATAAATATAGTAATGACGACTATATCAACCCAGTCGGTAGTCTTGAGATTCTGGACAAACGATATAAGGCGATTAAACATTTAGAATTTACCTCCTATGATAAGATATCCCTACATTAATACTCATTTTACCTGCCACTCATAAACGCCGGTCGACTGATTCAATACCTCAATAGGGGTCCCCGCAGGGACTTTCTCCTGCAGGCGCTTTGCATAGGCCTTCTGGATCTCTGATACGGGTACATGATTCTTATTGGCAAGCGCGTTGTAGATAACCATACGATCGGTGTTTTCCTCTCCGGCCAATGCTTCGGCAACGCCTGAACCGGACTTTCTTATGTTAAGCAAACCCGACCTATTTTCTCCGATTACCCCTTTTGCCTTCCAGCTCAAAAGCTCTGCCAACCTGCCCCTACGGCGCATAGCAGCCTGCTCCACCTCGGGACTTAAAGACTCCTGGGCATAAGCCTCGGAGACAAAATGATCCAATAAGGTTTGCTTTTGCGGAATATTGTTTCCCTTGGACGAACCGGAGACTATACCCTCTATCTCGTCGATATCCTTCTGCACATGCTGATACACGTCCAGCCTCATGGTGATATCAACTTTGATCGCTTCCTTAGGGGCCTCTACCCTTACCCGCGCACAACCCAGGCTCATAGCTACAAAGGCGCAAACCAAAATAATCTTTTTCATCTTTACCTTTCTGCCCTCTATCACTCAGGCCTTAACCATTCAAAATCATGTACTACCACAGTCAGCTCTCTTTTCCCTGCCTCTCCTTCCAGAGAAACATTGAGAATAAGATTATTATCCTCTTTCTTCACCATAAAACTACCAATATTATACCTGTAATTCCTGAAGCTTTCCACCAATAAATCCACCGGTTGTTTTGAATCCCGGGCTATATTATTCAAGTATTCATTATCTTTAATAGTAAGAGTGCCTCCGGGCTGCATCGCGGAAAAACCGCCGCCGAGCAAGGTTATCCTTGCCCCTTTTCCCCTAAAGCTCATATTGCCCGTCAGCCTACCGGTCATTTCAACCTTTTCTTCAAGCTTTGCTTCTTTAATGAACGAATCAATACTAAAACCATCTAGATTAAGATTAGCCATATACTCAAAACCTGGCTCCAGGCTCATACTGAGATCACCCGAAATCCTTCCCTCCATCCGGCCGTATATAGCGCAAAAGGTTAGATTAGCCGAAGTAAGCACAACTTTACTCTGGAGCTCGCTTATTTTTAGCTTATCATATTGTAGCCTCTCAATGAATAAACGGTTTGACGCAGTGCCTCCTCCAGCGCTTAAAGAAGCATTAGCTAACTCAAAACCGCTGCTCTCCAAAGAATCAATAACAAGATCGCAATAACTTACAGAGCGGCCAATGATATCTGCCGCGATAGAAACTTTGCCTTTTAGCTTAAAGTCTTGCGCGCGCACATCCAAAGAAATCCCGGATAAATCCAGCGCGCCTATGGAAAAATGGCTTTTTTGAGATTTTAATTTAAGGTATTTACGTATGGCTAAGATACTGTCGTCTTTCAAGTTCAATGCAACTTTTGCTTTACGCAAATCTATAGCTAAAATCCTGCCTCGGATGATCGAACCAGGAGAATAATGAATATTTGCTTCCCCAAGTTTAAAATCATAGAGAGGCTCTCTAGCGATATCGATATTCAAAAACCTAAGCGACGATAGAGGATTAAACTTGCAGGAACCAATAGAAACTTGACTACCTACAAAAACATTTTTCAGTTGACTTTTGACAATACATACCGCTAGGGGACCAAGCAAGAAATTTAATGCCGGCATGGCAAGGGAAAGAAAAAACAGGAACTGCAGCAGCCTTTTCATTACTTATAGGCATGAAAACCGGGGAGCCTCTCGTTCTTCATTCTTTGGAACCGTTCATCATCAACGCTCATGATAGCTTTTATATAATGCCAAGAAATAAGTATATTAGTCTTGACTTTTTCTTTAACCTGTTTATTCTGCGGTATCATTTCGCCTTTCTCATCCCACCATACCCCCAGTTCATACGAAGGGTTCTCAATCCAGATACCCACATCGTCAATACCGGTGACCACGGCCCAGACTTCGTCTTTAAAGATCTGAAAAAGCGACAGGTCCAGCCTTATATCATCGGAAAACTTAAATAGCACCAACTTACCCTTTAGATCCTCTACTTGCATATGCACCTCATTTTATCCCAACCCCTGGTGCTTGGGATAAAAGGACCCCGAGCACTGCGAGGGGTAAGGATTGTTTGCCGCCTTGGCTTATTGCGCAGCAATTTTGGCTATTATACTCTTGCCTATCCTGACCTTATCCCCGACCTTTACTGTAATCTCGCACTCCGCAGGCAGTACAACAGCCACAGCTGAACCCAAAATTATCTTTCCTAACTCTTGGCCTCTTGATACCTTATCATTAGACTTAACCTGACAAATGATCCTGCGGTAGAGATAACCGGCAATTGGAATCACGGCAACTTTTATATTTCCGTCAATGACAATAGTAGTACGTTCATTTTCTAGATAAGCATACCTTCCGTATAGGTTACGGAATCTTCCGGATACCTGCGTTATTTGTTTAACCTCCCCGGATATAGGGCTAATCACGCCGTGGTAATTAAGGGGCCTCATAAAAATAAGCACCAGCCTGTGCCGCCCTTTTAGCATCCCGCTAAGTTCTGTAAGCGCCGCTGTTTTTCCGGCATCATTAATGATCGGGATCTCTCCTTCCGCAACCTCTGCGATCGTCGCTATTCTACCTTCGGCGGGAGAAATAACCAAATTGTCAGCTAAGGAGCCACTTTTGGACGTACGGGGTAAAGTCTGACAGCCATAAAGAAAAACCGCTACCAAAAGAAACATTAATTTTAAATAAAGTTTAATACTCATAGAGTCAATAAATATCCGTTCATTCTAAGCCAGCTTTCACATTTTTTGTAACCGGGCAAGACAGCCTCCACTTTATCCCAGAAACGCCTTGAGTGATTCCTCTCTGATAAATGCATTATTTCATGAATTACTACATAATCAATGACTTCTAGAGGGGCCATGGCTAAACGCCAGCTAAAATTCAACCTTCCGCTTGGGCTGCATGAACCCCATCTCTTGACGGCGTTACTGATCCTCACTACCTTATACTCAAACCCTGTTACCCCTGCATAAAAACGGCAACGTTCGGATATTTTCTCTAAGGCTTGCGCTTTATACCATCCGATCAAATGCCCGGGAACGATCTTTTTATTCCGGCCACGGACCATTTGCTGGTTTTTTAATATCCATGAGCTTTTTTTGCGGATAAAATCCATAATAGCGTTCTCCGATAGAGCAAACGGGGCGCGCACCTCCAAACCGGCATCCGCGGTTATTATAAGAGCTAACGTACGCCTTTTTGACCTTATTATCCTGCTAACCTTAATTTCTTCCATGGCTTATGGAGAGTATTGTACAGCTAGATTAAAGATTATTCAATGCCTAAGTTTTGGAGGGATTAAAATCTGGGGAACTTATTGCGTCCGTGCTTATAATTTGCTCTTGGGGATTTGCGGGGAGATTTACGTGAAGCCTGCTGCTTAAAATGGCGCTCGGTTGTCTGAACAAAATGCTCCTGGGGGAGATCCGGATGCCTCGAGATCGGCAATGACGTCCTGATGAGCTTTTCGATATCCCGGATATCGCGACTCTGTTCAGGAGTGGCAAAAGATATAGCGTGCCCTTTATGGCCTGCCCGGGCCGTGCGCCCGATACGATGCACGTAATTATTGGCGTCTTCGGGAAGATCATAATTTATAACTAACTCAATCCCGGCAACATCAATTCCTCTTGAAGCAATGTCAGTAGCTACTAAAACTTTATATTTTCCGGACTTAAAGCCTCCCAGGGCTTCCTGCCGCTGGCTTAAGGAACGGTTAGAATGTATTTCTGCCGCGCTGTGCCCCATAGCCCTTATCGCAAGGAGTATCTTCCTTGCGTTATGCTTGGTACGGGAAAATAAAAGTATCGGGCCGTGATATTGCCCCAGTATTTTACCGAGAAGTTTAGACTTGGCGTCCTTCTTGATAATAAATACTTCCTGGGTGACGAGTTCAACGGTAGTTCCTGAAGGGGCAATCTCCACAGACACGGGAAGCTTCATGTGCTTGGCGGCTATATTCATGATCTCTTTAGGCATGGTCGCGCTAAAAAGCATAGTCTGCCTCTCTTTTGGCAAGAAACGTAAAATCTGCTCGATCTGCGGGGCAAAACCCATATCCAGCATACGGTCCGCCTCNNNNACCAACATAGTGACGCTCTCCGGAATAAAATTCCAATGCCCCATATGATCTATGAGCCTCCCGGGAGTAGCAATCACCACGCGGGGATTTTTACGCAGCGCCTGAATCTGTTCATACATAGGGGCTCCGCCGATAAGGCAGGCCGTGGTTATACCGAAAGGATGCACGATACCCTTAAAGGTATCACTAATCTGGACCGCCAGCTCCCGGGTCGGGGCAAGAACCAAACCTATGCCTTTCCTTTGCGCAAGACGCTGCACCATAGGAATAGCAAAAGAATGGGTCTTGCCGGTTCCGGTCTGTGCGATACCTACGACATCCTTCCCCTCCAACGCAAGAGGTATAGCCTTAAGCTGTATCGGGGTAGGGACCTTAAACTTTATGCGCTCCAGGATCTCAAGGATACCAGGCGCAATGCCTAATCCGTAAAAACTTTGTTCCATCTTACCTGAATTCATTCTTTAACTTAAACTGTAGCCGCAATAACACGCACGTTAATCGCGCGCGGCCCTTTTTCTGACTTCTCAACTTCAAACTCTACGTTTTGGCCTTCGCTTAAATCGGTAAATTTTACATCCATAAGGCTGCTCTGGTGAAAAAACACCTCCCAAAACCTCTCTCTAACACCAACTTCTTTATCTTACCTGTGTGCATTTTGTCTCCTTCGCAGTAAGCGAACACCGGCCCAAATCCGATCTGGGCCGGGTGTGACAGCATTAAACCCCGCCCCATCCGATAGACCGGGGTGCTTCAAAAAATAGGGTCAGGTTCCACAATGAAACCTGACCCTATGTTTTTTTTAGGCTATATCTTGACTACTTTAGTAGCTTGCTCTCCCTTCGGGCCTTTTTCGATCTCAAATTCGACCTGTTCGCCTTCAGTTAAAGACTTATAACCTTCACCCTGAATTGAGGTGTGATGCACGAATACATCCTGTCCATTCTCAGGGGTGATGAAACCATAACCCTTTTGGTTATTGAACCACTTTACTGTTCCTTTTGCCATTAGCTTGCTTCCTCCTTCCGATAAAATTATAGTAAATAATGACATAAAAAAACGCAAGGTTAGTAATCCTACTCCTTGCGTCATAAGACATCTAATCTTTATTTACTACAAAGATAGTATACAGTATGTTTGGATTTTGTCAACATAATTCTAATGTTTTTTTCGCGCTTACGCACTTCTGCGTAAACCTGATTATTTTAGCCATTATATCCACGCAGGCCACCGGATACAGCCCCACCGCGGTCTCAGCAGAAAGCATAAGATAATCCGAACCATCCAGTATGGCGTTGGCCACGTCTGAGACCTCTGCCCTGGTAGGTATATGATTCTCGGTCATGCTCTCGAGCATCTGGGTGGCGGTGATGACGAATTTTCCCGAACGGTTGCATTTCTTTATTATCTTCTTTTGGACTAATGGGACTTCATATATAGGAATAGATATCCCCATATCCCCCCTGGCGATCATGATCCCATCGCTGGACTTAATGATCTCATCGATATTCTTAATACCCTCTCTATTCTCTATCTTGGCAATGACTTGACATTTACGCCCGCAATGCTTTAGGCATTCTTTTAAGACGGCCATATCCTCACTGCTTCTTACAAAAGACTGGGCGATATAATCCACCTTATTTTCTATGCAAAACCTAATATCCGCCTTATCTTTTTCGGTCAAACCTTTGAACTTAAGCTGAAGGCCCGGCATATTTATACCTTTACGCTCCTTGATTGATCCGGGTATTATTACCCTGGCCCTTAGCCCTTTTCGCCCACAGCCCTCGGCTACCAGGGCTATATTCCCATCATCTATATAAATACTTTGCCCCTTATTGATCAAGGCCGGGTCACCTTTATAATCAAAAGGAATAATATTACCCTCACCCAGGATACTTTTAGCGGTTAACCAGACTATCTCGCCCCTTTTTATGATGATGGGCTTGCCAGCTTTAAGTCTCCCGATCCTTAAACGATAACCCTCTAAATCTCCCAATATCTTTATATTACGATGATATTTTCGGTTAAGTTCCTTTATAAGGCGTATCCGATTGAGGTATTCTCTTAGGCTTCCATGGGAAAAATTCAATCGGACGATATCCATTCCGGCGCGCATCATCTGGAGCAACACGGATGGATGCCCGGAAGCAGGTCCCAACGTGCAGATTATTTTAGCTCTCGACATAGGTATGATCCGCATAAAATCACTTCTCGGATTTCACGGTAATTTGCTTTTCTAATTTTCCGCTTATACTGCAATGACCTTCTACGGCAAGCGTATCCCCCTCTTTTGCGTCGGGAATAAGATAATCAACGTCCTGCGTGTTATTATTATCCTGATGGGAAATAGTTTGCTCAATTATTTCTTTACCGTTAAGCGAAACATCCACTTTTTTGATGTAGTGGTTAATGGTATTGCTTACATCGTGATAGATTACCGCGTGCAACATCTTTGTTGCGGGATCAAATGTGATCTTGATGTCGCGCGGCGGATGCGCATAGGCGGTTGCGCCAACTGCGAGAAAAATTAATATAAATATAATTTTCTTCATGCCAACCTCCTTAACAGTAGTTAACACTGGCCCAAATCCTATCTGGGCCAGGTGTCCGCTTAGCGCCGGGCGTCTATCTGGGCCAGGTGTTAATTATAAACCTGGTTTGCTAAACAGACTAAAAAATATAGCTATTAAGCCGTAAATCAACCTCTGCATCAACACGATTACCGGATCCAGGAGCCCGGTAAAAAGTAAAAATGCCAGGATGAAAAAACCATAAGGCTCTAAGCTGGCAAGACTGTTCTGAGCCTCTTGAGGAAGAAAGCTCATCAGTATCTTTGAACCATCCAGGGGCGGGATAGGGATTAAATTAAAAGCGCCCAATATTATATTTATGCGCGCGATTATTGGCAACACTCCGGAAAAGGCGGGATTGGAGTTGACAAATTCAAACTGCAAAAGAAACATAGCCGTTGCAGCGATAATAATATTTGTCGCGCAACCTGCCAAGGCAACGCTGAATAGCCCGAAACGGCCATTCCTCAAGCTATAATAATCAACCGGTACCGGCCTGGCCCAACCAAAACCTACAAAAAAAAGCAATAGCGTACCTATAGGGTCCAGGTGCGAGACGGGATTAAGGGTCAACCTCCCGTAACGTAAAGCCGTGTCATCGCCAAAGCACAGCGCCACCCAGCCGTGGGCAACTTCATGCAGGATCACGGAGTACAAAAGCACAGATGCTAATATAATGAACGCTGCCGGATTGCTGAATAAAAGAGATATTAATCCCATAATCTTGATTTTTTTATCTGCCCAAACCTAAACAAATTCCCTGGCCAGCTACTCCGGAGATCTTATATTCCTAAGACTTTATTGCTTTGCCATAAGCCATGTATATTACAGTAGCTAGCAGCATAAAGCAAGCCCGGTTTTTCCGTCTTTAAGCTCACTACAACTTCCGGATGCGTATAGATAGTGCTCGTATCCGGGCCGTTGGCCGAAGCGCCGTGGGCAGAAAATTCCGTTCTTCCAACCTGGTAAGGAAATTTTTCTCCTTGAGGA
>JAPLLP010000005.1 GCA_026387515.1 Candidatus Omnitrophota bacterium
AGAAAGGCCGGACAAACTGCTCAATAGTTCTTCCTGCTGGCAGGTTGGACGGACATCAAAATTTTTCCGAATAAATTGGTATGCCAAATGCCAATTTATGTCCGCGCAGGGAATTCCCCCGCAAGGTCTAAAGCCTGCCGTTGATAGCGTTCCTGAGAATTCTCTTGACTCAGCTACTATGCGGGAATATAATCACATCTATTCTTTGACACACTATTCTATATGGGCGCTCGAAAGAGCTTAAAAGGGAATTCCAAGCGTTGCAGTAAAGCGCAAACGGAAACGGTCCCGCCGCTGTAGAGGATGACGAAATTCGCGAACAGGCCATTATCCGGTATCTTAAGGATGAGAAGGCAGCGAAGACTAGGATGACTCCTCAGTCAGAAGACCTACCTATATATCAAGGCATCGCACGAATGCCGCTATATACGGGTTCAAGTAAAATCAGGGAACTTACCCCGCACAAATTTTTGTGCGGGGTTTTTGTTTGCTATTGTTTAATAGCAGCAAACAATCCGCCGAAGCCTTCTGTTTCTATCGAATTGATGGCGAAGGCGGATAACACATTGAGGATAAAATGAAGAAGATCATAATGCTCTTAGCATTCTTGCTGATAGCGACTTCGGCATATGCTGAAGAGAAGAAAGATGAGAATCAGTTATTAAAGCTGATCAAAACGGCAGTTTCACCTGTAGAAACAATTTTGGGTCCGGTAACTGATCTTGGGCAGATAGTTGTGGCGCCGACAAAGACTGAGGAGCATATCGGGGCGTCTTCAACAAGTATCACATTAATTAGCCCAAGCGATGCCGGTAGAAGAAACGTTAAGAGATGTTGCGGGAGTGGACGTTTCTGAAGATGGTTATGTTGGGCCAACATCTGTTTTTTTGCGGGGTGCTAATTCTAACCAGACTCTTGTGTTGCTAGATGGCATCAAAATGTACGATCCCATTTCTCCTAATGCGGCTTTTAATTTTGCACATCTTACGCTTGATAATCTTGAGAGCATAGAGGTTCTTAGAGGAACTCAAAGCGCCTTGTATGGGTCCGATGCTATCGGCGGCGTCATCAATATGACAACCAGGAAGGCGCAGAATACTTTTGTAAATGCTTTGTTCGAGAGCGGTTCATATTATACAACGCACGAATCATTCGAAATGGGCGCCTATGTTAATCGACTTCATTATACTATTGGCGGATCTCAGTTCAACACTAAAGGCATTTCCCAGGCAAAGGCAAAAAACAATAATCCTGAAAGGGATCCGTATGATAGAAATTCATTTTCGGCTAGAATGGATTATGATATAACCAACAACTTAACTGTCGGTGGAACTTTTAGATACACACTGGCTCATTTTAAATATGATCAATTTGGGGTTGACAGTCCATCTATTTGTGCCCGGCAGGAGAATCACATTTTTAGCCAATATATCGAACAAAAATTGTTTGACTGGTGGAAATACAAAATAAACTGCGGATGGATGATTAATTTGAGACGTGATTATGATGATCTAAATGGTCCAGGCACCAGTTATCTCCGTGATTATTATTATGGAAAATATTTCAAAGTCGATTATCAAAACACTTTCAAAATATTGGATATTGATAATTTTATAATAGGATATGACTACAGCGAAGAAATAGGCGATTCGTATAAACAGCAGGGGGCCATCGTAACCGATATGTCAAAAGCAATAGCGCGGAACGGCTCTTTTTATCTTGAAAACAGACTAAATTACATGGATAGGTTGACGGCAACGCAAGGCATGAGAGTGGATCATCATTCGTATGCAGGAACGCATGTCACATATAAGTTCGATGGATCGTACTTATTTCCTACATCAACTAAAGTAAGAGGGGCTATAGCTACCGGATTTAGGGCACCAAACTTATACCAGCTTAACGCACCTGCCGATATTTATTCCGGTGGGGGTAATCCCACCCTAAAACCAGAAACCAATCTTTCTTATGAGTATGGCTTGGATCAATACTTTTTTGGAGATAAACTGATGGGATCAATCGTATATTTCCAAAATAGGTTTAAAAATCTTATAGATGCCGTGTATCATTCTGATACATGGTATTCCGATCAATACATGAACGTAAACAAAGCATACTCATACGGCCTTGAAACCGAATTCAAATTCAAGCCATACAATTGGTTAAAATCAAATCTTTCTTACACATGGATGCAGACAAAAGATTTGAGCACCGATTCCGAGCTTCTAAAAAGGGCGAAGAATAAAGTTAAAATGCAGATAACGTGGACAATATTCCCCAGGCTCGAAACGGATGTTACAATTCGTTATGTTGGTCCGAGAATGGATTGGGGGAATGACAAATTGAAGCAATATACGACAGTTGACTGGGTATTGAATTATGAGTTAACCAAGAGCTTTACAATATTTGGGAGGATTGAGAATTTATTTAATAAACAATACGAAGAAACTCGCGGTGATGGCGAGCCTGGCATTAACGCCTACGGCGGCGTGAGGGCTAAATTCTAAAATATCGTCGAAATACTCATTAAGGAGGCACTAAGAATGTCACGAAAAGGACTGATACATATTTATACGGGTAACGGTAAAGGGAAGACTACCGCAGCGCTCGGACTGGCCCTAAGGGCCAGGGGGCACGACCTGAAAGTGGCTTACGTATACTTTCATAAAGATCCGAAACGGTGGGATTGCGGCGAGCATAAAAGCTTAAAAAAGCTGGGAGTCGATGTTTTCGGTTTTGCCGGAAAGCATCCGTGTTTTAATAAGAAATTGGACCTTAAGAAAGTCAGAGAAGAATGCCAGGAAGGATTGAAATTCGTAGAGTCCATATACAAAAAGAATAAATACGACCTGCTTATCCTGGATGAAATAAATATATCTATGCGCGACGGGTTCTTAAGTAAAAGGGAGTTATTAAACATCATGGAGAAAAAACCTTACCGCCTGGAGCTGGTCCTGACCGGCAGGGGGATGATTAAAGACGCCGCAAAAAAAGCCGATCTGGTGAGTAAGATCGATAATATCAAGCATCCATACGATTCCGGGATGCCGGGGAGGATCGGCATAGAGTATTAGAGCGCAGATCCTCACCCCCTTTTGATTGACATCCCGCCGGAGTTAATTTATACTCTTCTATATGGATATGAGTTTAAAAGGCGCTATCATAATATCGGCTATCATTCATGCCGGTCTTTTTGCGCCTTTTTATAACCAGCATCTGCTCCGAGAAGATGCCGAAAAGAAGAATTCCATAGTAGTCGAATATGTTATCTTAAAAGAGCTGACCGCTGCCATAGCAGCGAATAAAGAGATCACCCTCGATAAGCCCGGGACACCCCAGATAGAGGCGCAGAAAGAGGCCGCGTTGAAACCGCAACCTGCCGCCGAGATCAAAACCGACAGTAAAAAGATCGCAAGATCCAGCCGCCTTAAAGAGAGGGCGAAGCTATATAAGAAGCTCGCGCAAAATGCGGCAGGCGCGGGCACCGGGAAAGAGGCCCGCCTAAAAAGGACAACGGATTATGTCAATTACTACCAGCTGATACGTGAGAAGATACGCTCCAAACTAAAAGCTAACTACCAGCATTACAACCACGAAGGCGCAGTATCTTGTCTTTCGTCCTGACCTCGAACGGCTCGCTATTGTCCTATTCCATAGATCGATCCAGGTCCAGCGAAGATGAAGCGCTGCTTAATATAGCGGCCACAAGCCTTAAGGCGATCTCGCCTTTTCCGGCGCTTCCGAAAAGCCTGTCGATGTCAAAGATGTCCTTTAACGTAGAGATCTCGTTCAAAAAATGAAGATAATAAAAAAACTGAAGTTTAAGCCGAAAGCGATAATCTGCGATATGGATGGGGTCATGGTAGATTCCATGCCTTATCATTTTCTCGCCTGGTACGAGGCCTTAAGGCCTCTCGGCATAAGCGTGCGCTGCTTCGACGTATATACC
>JAPLLP010000283.1 GCA_026387515.1 Candidatus Omnitrophota bacterium
ACTAACCCCTTAACGTCCAGGCCGACTTCACTGCATATTTTTCTAGTGACTAATTCATTATCACCGGTTAAAACCTTAAAATCTATGCCCAACTTTTTAAGCGCCTGGATAGCTCTCCTTGAGCTTGTTTTCGGAGGGTCAAGGAAAGCAACGTAACCCTTAAGAATCAACTCATTCTCGTCATCTTTTGAATACGCCTCTTTCTTATTATCGAAATTTTTATACGCAATGGCCAAAACCCTGAATCCATCAGCGCTTAGAAAATCAAATTCTTCCTTTAAATCAGAAATAATCAATGGGTCTATATCGAAAATTTCTCCGTCTAATTCATATTTAAGGCACCTTTTGAATATTTCTTCAGGGGCGCCCTTTGAAATTATCTCATGCTTATTATCCGTTTCAACTACTACGGACATTATCTTCCTCGAAAAATCAAAAGGTATCTCATCTATTTTTATATATTCTTTTACAAGTAATTTTTCATGTTTAAGGATTGCCCTGTCTAAAAGGTTTTTAAGGCCGGTCTGATAAAAACTATTAATATAAGCGTAACGCAGCGTATCATCATCCTCTTTTCTTACCACGTCGCAGTGTTTTTCTAACACGATCTTGTCCATGGTAAGGGTTCCGGTTTTATCCGTGCATAACACATCCATAGCGCCAAAATTCTGGATGGAATTCAGGCGTTTGACAATAACGTCTTTTTTTGACATGGAAATTGCACCCTTGGAAAGATTCAGCGTTACAATCATGGGAAGCATTTCGGGGGCAAGGCCGACTGCGACACCAAGAGAAAAAAGCAACGCTTCAATGAAATTCCCATGGCGGAAGGCAACAATAGCAAAGATAACCATGACCATGCAAATCATTGTCTTAATCATCAACATCGTAAACTTGTTGATCCCCTTATCAAAGCTGGTTTCTACGCGCATAGTAGCAAGCTTGCGGGAAATTTCTCCGAATTGTGTGGCTATGCCGGTTTTTATGACTACGCCTAAAGCAGTGCCGCTAACAACGCTTGAACCCATAAAAGCAATGTTATTTGGCTCGGAAATAGAATGATTTTTGGGAGTAACAGGAGTGGCTACTTTTTCAATCGGAAAAGACTCTCCGGTCAGAGAAGCCTGATTAATAAATAGGTCCTTACAGGAAATGATGCGTAAATCAGCGGGGATCATGTCTCCTGCGAAAAGATCGACCACATCTCCTGGAACTATATTTCTAATACTTATCTCTTTTGATTTACCGTTACGTAAAACAGTTGCGGTAGCGCGCACCATTTCGCTAAGCTTTTCAGCTGCCTTGCTTGCGCGATGTTCTTGCACAAAAGAGAGCGTAACGCTCATTACGGCCATGAGAGAAACTATTAATGCGCTTATTTTTTCGCCGAAGAACAGCGAGAAACAAGCAATGATAAGCAGTACTATAACTAGAGGGTTAACCAACTTAGAAAGGATTTCCCTAACAATGGTTCTTTTCTTCTTTCTGGCAGGTTCGTTATAGCCGTATTCCTCAAGGCGCTTTTGGGCGTCTTTTTCAGTCAGGCCTTTAGCGGAAGTGCCGAGTTTCTTAAAAAGAACATCAACGGCGCACCCGATATGGTCAAAGGCTAAAACCTGGGGTTTTTGTTTCCGGTTGGGCATATTTTAAGCTAAAGGGCTTATCGGAGACTCCAGAAGGATAGTGACTTTATTTTTCAGGACCTCTATAAATCCGCTGCCTTTTGTTTCAAGGTCAACTGATTTGCGGCTTGAGTCGATAAGGGTAATTTTGCCCTTGCGCAGATTACATAACAGGGGCGCGTGGTTCGCCAGGACACCCAGATAGCCCATCTGGGCCGGAACTATTAACGATACTATATCTTTACTGTACGCAAGTCCCGCCGGCGTAACTATTTCAACATGAAATACCTTTTCCATGCCTCATCAGCCTCTCTTTTTAAGGCTGTCGCCGGCCGCGATCACTTCGTCTATTGTGCCGGCCATGTAAAAAGCCTGCTCCGGCATGTCGTCCAGTTCTCCGCGCATTATCATCTGGAACCCTTTTATGGTATCCGCAAGCTTCACATACCTTCCCTTTTTGCCGCTGAAGGCTTCCGCCACGAAAAACGGCTGGGAGAAGAACCGCTGGATCTTTCTTGCGCGGTAAACCGTAAGTTTATCCTCATCGGACAGTTCGTCGATCCCGAGTATTGAGATAATATCCTGCAGGTCCTTGTACCGCTGCAGTATCTTCTGCACCCCCAACGCCGTGTTGTAATGATCCTCGCCGATGACAAGCGG
>JAPLLP010000337.1 GCA_026387515.1 Candidatus Omnitrophota bacterium
CCCTATGCTATTGCCCAGACCCGTAACCCCTAAGACCCTCCCACCACTGGTCAAAATCTTGCTATCCTGGGTGCGCGGGTCTTTGAGCCGGCGTGTTCCGGCATGGAAAACAACTATATTATTCATCTTTTCCGCTAGCTCTAGACCGAGGATCTCTTTGCCTCTCTCGTATTCTCCGGGATAACCTGAAGAAGCGCACACCACGCAGACACAGGCCCTGGTATCCCATTTTAGACCGCCGGCCCTAACAACATTGCTTAATTTTCCCCCCGCCGTGGCCAACATAACCTCTAATAAATCCGACTCTAGGCGCGGCAGGATCGCCTCGGTCTCCGGATCTCCAAAACGCACATTAAATTCCAGGACCTTTGGGCCATCCTTGGTCAACATCACACCGGCATACAAAACACCGGCATATTCAATACCTTCTTTTGCCAGGCCATCGATTGTGCGGTTAATAATTTTGTCTATAATCTCTTGGAATAAATTCTGCGTGACTACGGAGGGAACGACTTCTCTTGAGTCAGTAAAAACCAGAATCGACGCCTCCTGACCTTCCAGGCAATCTTCGACGATGACCCTGTTTCCGGCATCGCCAAAGATTCTTTCCCTCATCATCGAAGAAACCGCCTGCTTTGCCTCATCAACGGTTTTTGCCACTACCACACCTTTGCCCGCGGCTAAACCATCGGCCTTTACCACGCAGGGCGCTCCTTTTTTTTCAATGAACCTAGAGGCTTCCTGCGCATTGTCAAAGATCCCAAAACCCGCTGTCGGCACGCGGTATTTTGCCATCAATTGCTTGGCAAAAACCTTACTAGCTTCTAAATTTGCGGCGGATTTTTTTGGCCCGAATATGGGAAGCCTGAGCTTTTGAAATTCATCAACAATACCTAAGGCAAGCGGGGCTTCAGGACCAACCACAAAAAACTTTATCCGCTAATTTCGATTGCGCGATCTTCCAGACTAAGGCATGCTCCCTGCCCCCAGAACCAACCACTAAAATTCTCATCTTGAGAAAAATCCCCTATTTGCAATTATATGCCCTGCTAAGCCCTTCTATGGTATTTTTATCAGCGTCTTCGGGATTAAGAAACCAAAAACCCGACACGCCATCGATACGCACCACTTGATACACCAGCTCCGGGCGCCTCTTCATTAAATCAACGAGGGCAGCAATTCTTATCTGGTTGACCTTGACTGTTTCAGGCAGATGTTTACAGATACACTCTGAAGCTTGATTTAATAATTCCATGAAATCGGAGTCTTTACCAGGGGCCTTACAGTCTTTGCCGATTTGAATCATCTGCGCGTTAAACTTGTTCAAAGCCTCTGCTGTCTTAGGGTCGCGAATGCTTCTTGTTGAGCCTGTTGGCTCTGTATTTTTGCTCTCCGGAACTTCCTCCGGTTGCGGATTAGGGGTAGTGGATATATATCGCGACTGGCTTGACGCAGAATATCCCGGATTGACTACAACATCTTTGATCTCAAACCTTCGGTACATCATATTTATCCCTTTGACTTCGATTATTACATAGTCATCTTTCTGCTCCACCACCCTACCTTCTACTTTCTTCCCGGAGTTAAGCACAAGCTGGTCCGCGAAAATAGGAAACGGAACAAAAACTACCAGGAAAAATATTATCAGGCATGGCTGCCATATTCTACGCATAATCAAACGGCCTATTTTACCGCTGCTTTCTTTAAAGGCAAGACGCCGGCCATTTCTCCGATAACATTGACTAATTCGGTATTAGCCGGGATAACGATCTTGGCGTTATTTTCCAAAGACTTCTCCACCGTCTCGAGTTTCCTCAGCACCTGGGCATTACCCACAAAATATTTTTCCGCCGCCTCATTAACCAAACGGATAGCCTCGGCCTCGCCTTCTGCCTGCAAGATCCGCGCCTGTTTTATACCCTCCGCCTTTTTTATCTCGGCTCTTTTCTGTCCGTCGGCAACGGTCTCAGTAGCAGTGGCGTAATCGATAGCCGAAATTTTCTCATTCTCGGCCTTGACTACCTTGTTCATTGTTTCCTGTACGTCTTTGGGCGGATCGATCTCCTTAAGCTCGGTCCTAACAATCTCCAGTCCCCAACTTGCCGTCTCAAGCATCAAGGTATTATGTAATTCAGCGTTGATTTTGCCGCGTTCGCTGTTGGCGGATTTTAAAGTCAGGGTACCGATTATGTTTCTCAGCGTGGTACGGGCTAAATTTACGATCTGATATTGATAATTATACACATTGTAGGTTGAACTCTTAACGCTCTGCTCGTCAGGTTTGACTTTAAAATATACCTGCGCGTCTACTTTGGCGTTCAGGTTATCATTGGTAATGATCTCCTGCGGCTCGGCATCCACCATCTGTTCGGTAGTATTGATCTGGTAGATATTCTCGACTATCGGCATGATCCAGTTAAAACCGGGATTGGCAAAACGGTTATATTTACCCAATCTCTCTATGAGCGCGCGGTGGGTGGGCCGCACAATACGTACCCCCAAAAGAAATATAACTACAGCTACTACAACAAGTAAATACAATATATTCATCTATCCCTCCTTAATAGTAGTTAACACCGGCGCAATTCCGATTAGCGCCGGGTGTCCGCTTAGCGCGGGGTGCTATTTTAAACCATTTCCACTTCTTTTTTACCCTTGACGACCTCTCCAATAAACCAAGACTTAAGCTTAAACTCTTTGAGCCTGGCAACTATCGTATTTTCAGAACCCGGATCCGCAATAAGTACCATACCTATACCCATGTTCAAGGTATGGTACATCTCTTCCTCCTGTACACCGCCCTTATTCTGGATAAGGCGGAAGATCTTAGGGACGGCCCAAGAATCTTTATAGATCCTGGCGTTCACATTGTCCGGCAGGATCCTGGCGATCTTATCATAGAACGAGCCGCCGGTGATGTGGGCAATGCCATTAACGGCCGTTTGGCGTAAAACCGATAAAACCGGCTTGACATAAATACGCGTAGGCTTAAGCAGTTCCAGGCTCATCCTTTTAAGCTCGGCCTGCGTGAAAACTTTTCTCACCAGAGAATACCCGTTAGAATGTATGCCGCTTGACTCTAAGCCGATGATCTTATCTCCTGTCTCGATCTTAGCCCCATCAATGATATCCTGACGCTCTACTACCCCCACGCAAAATCCCGCCACATCATATTCCCCGGGCCTGTACATACCGGGCATCTGAGCGGTCTCTCCGCCGATTAAGGAACATCCCGAATCTATGCAGCCGTGGTTTATACCTTGAACAATATCAATAAGTACATTCTCAGGTAATTTGCTATAAGCGATATAATCCAAGAAGAACAAGGGGCGGGAGCCAGTGCAAAGGATATCATTGACATTCATGGCCACCGCATCTATCCCTATGGTATCATGCCTGTTCACTAAAGTAGCTATCTTTAATTTTGTGCCTACGCCGTCCGCGGAAGAAACCAGAACCGGGTTTTTGAATTTATTATTCGCCAGAGAAAAAAAACTTCCGAAGCCGCCGATATCCTTTAATACTTCCGGCCTAAAAGAACTCCTGACCAAAGATTTTATTTTTTGTTTAAAAACGCTGGCGCTGGCTATATCAACACCGGACTTTTTATAAGTCAACCGTTTGGTCATCTAGAGCTCCCCCTGACCGCAGCATCGCGATTCTAGCGAAAACTTCCCGTGCCTCTTTTCTGCCCTGATGGGGTATTTTCCCGTCCAGCAAGCAGTACAGTAATTATTTTTGGGGCATTTTAAACACCCCAGCATCCCCTCTAAACTAAGATACCCTAGGGTATCTACTTCCATATATCTTCTTATATCATCAAGCGAATCATACTTATTGGCGATCAATTCGGAGGACTTATGAAAGTCTATACCGTAAAAACAGGGAAAGCGATGCGGGGGGCAGGATATCCTCAAATGCACTTCCTTGACCCCTGCCTTGCGCAGGTTGCGCACGCGGATCTTAGAAGTCGTCCCTCGCACGATGGAATCATCAACGATAACAATACGTTTTCCCTTCAATACGTCTTTGAGTAGATTGAATTTTACGCGCACCCCCAGGTCCCGCGCGTCTTGCGCCGGCTGGATGAATGTGCGCCCGACATAATGATTGCGGATTATGCCCATCTCTAAAGGTATGCCTGATTCTTGAGAATAACCCATGGCCGCGGAGAAACCGGAATCAGGCACCGGGACCACGAAATCCGCCCTTGCGGGATACTCTCTGGCTAATTGCTCGCCAAGCTTACGCCTGACTAGATGCACGGTCTCGCCAAAAACAACTGAGTCCGGACGAGAAAAATAGACATGCTCAAAAGTACAGAAGGCGTGCCTCTGGCCCAAGTCAAAATCCCTGAGGCGGATAGATCTCAATCCTTCCTTGTTAATAAAAATTATTTCTCCCGGCTCCACCTCGCGCACGAAGCGCGCGCCGATCAAATCAAAGGCGCATGTTTCAGAGGCCAGGCACCAAGCCCCGCCCAGCTTACCCACGCATAACGGGCGAAAACCAAAAGGATCCCTTACGCCTATAAGGGTATTCTCATTCATCATTACCAACGAATAGGCACCCTTTATCCTCTTTAGCGCATATAAAAGACTCTCTTTTAAATTACCTGACCTGGCCTTGGCCATAAGATGGATGACAAGCTCAGAATCTGTAGTGGTCTGAAATATAGAGCCCGCTTTTTCCAGGGACTGGCGCAGGGCAAGCGAATTTACCAGATTACCATTATGGGCAATGCAGATTGACCCTTTGGCATAATCAATCAAAAGCGGTTGGGCATTCTTTAAGATACTGGAGCCGGTAGTGGAGTAACGCACGTGCCCTACTGCCATATCGCCTTTTAATCTATGCAAAACCTTTTCATCGAAGACATCGTTCACTAATCCCGTGCCTTTATGCACCGATAAAAACCCTTTGTAATTAGTAACGATCCCGCAGGCCTCCTGCCCACGGTGCTGCTGGGCATATAATCCCAGATAGGTCAACCAACTGGCGTGCCTGTGGTTCATAATCCCGAATAAACCGCAATATTCGCGTGGCTCATCGCTATTATTTTTTTTAAACATAGCACCCTCTTTTTCTCTAAGGCTCCTTGCCAGTCCAGCAATAAACGCAGAGTTTCTCTTTTGGCAAGCCTATAGCCCCCACCATATCATCCAGCTTTTGATACTTTAAGGTGTTGACCCCGAGATCCTTGGTGATCCAATCCACCATCTTCTTATGTTTGGCAGATTTCTCATCCACATAAGGCCCCACATCTTCTATATCTTTGCCTTCCAGCGCCCTGATCGCCCGCCGCGCGGCCAGCTCATTAATGCTGCGCGTGGAATAATTGAACTTGCAAGGAAACATCAAGGGCGGACAGGCGATCCTGAAATGGATCTCTTTTATCCCGCAATCTTTGAGCTTCTGTATGGTGTAATTTTTTAGCTGGGTGCCCCGGACAATGGAATCGTCGCAAAAAACAATACGCATCCCTTTGATCAATTCCGGAATAGGCAGTAGTTTCATTTTGGCCACGAGATCCCTTCTTTCTTGCGAGACCGGGATGTAGCTGCGGTCAAACCCGGGCGTATATTTAACCAGGGGCCTGCGAAAAGGAACCTTAGATTCCATGGCGTAACCAATAGCATGGGTGGTCCCGGAATCCGGGATACCCGCGGCAATATCGATCTCGACGTCGTCATTCTTCGCCAGACATCTGCCGCAACGTTCCCTGACAGTCTCCACGTTTATGCCTTCATATGAAGATGCGGGAAATCCGGTGTAAATCCAGAGGAACGAACAGACCTGATTACACCTGCCGCCTTTACTTTTTGTCTCAGGGCCCGAACTATCCAAAAACACTATCTCTCCGGGCGCGATAAATTTCTTTATCTTATATCCAAGATTACTAAAGGCTGCGGTTTCCGCGGTCACTGCCCAATCTTCCCCGCGCTGTCCGATTGCTAACGGATTATATCCGTATCTATCCCTGGCGGCGTAAATCCCGTCTTTAGTCAAAAGTAGCAGCGAACAAGAACCCTTAACCTTAGAAAACATGTATTCTATGCCGCTGGTGATATCCTTACCGCTAATAATAAGTTTAGCTGCCAACTCGGAAAAATTCACCGTGCCGTCGGTTATCTCGCTAAAAGAATTACCATTCCTATACAGCTCTTCGGCCAATTCTGCGGCATTATCTATAAAACCGTTGGTAACAATGGCAAACGGCCCAAACTTTGAATTAACCACTATCGGCTGTTCATCGCGCGCGCTGATGACGCCAATGCCCTTATTGCCGGATATTTCTTTATAATCCTGATAAAACTTGGTCTTAAATTGGCTACCCCGGATATCATGGATCTTCCTGGAAAGCTCTTTATCATAGGAGGCCAGACCACCAAACTGCGTGCCCAGATGAGAATGATAGTCTGTTCCGTAGAACAAGTCTTCCTGGCAATTCTTCTTTGATATCACACCAAAAATTCCGCTCATTGTCTTTTCTCCTTAAAGATTATTGAAGGCGTAGCTGACACCGTTTTGAAAAATTCTAAGTCCATCGCCCTCTTTTTTCCTTAGCGTTGAAGAAGTCCAGCGTGGATGCTGCGTAGCCTGTATATGCCTTTCCGGGTGCGGCATAAGGCCTAATATCCTGCCGGTTGCATCCGAGATCCCGGCGATCCCCTGCCTCTCTCGTCGCAATACTGAAAAACAATCTGGCTATTCTCTTTTAGCCTGGCCAAAATTTTATCGTCCCCGGTTATGAATTTCCCTTCTCCGTGAGCCACCGGGAGATAAATCGTATCCGGAAGATCTTTTGTCCATACGCACTTATCTTGCGTCTTTAGATACACCCACCTATCCTCGAATTTTCCCGAATCATTGATAGTCAGGGTAGATTCCTGAATGCAAGCGTCATTCCCCGGCAAAAGCCCTGCCTTGACTAAGATCTGAAAGCCGTTACAGATCCCGATAATTAATTTCCCCTCGGAAACAAATTTTTTGATCTGGCCTATCAGTTTGAAACGCAGCTCGTTGGCAAAGATCTTGCCTGAGGCGATATCATCGCCGTAACTGAAGCCACCGGGCAAAGCTAAAATCCGGAATTCATCAAGGCTCCTTGCGCCGATGACCAGGCTGTTAAGGTGCACCAATTCCGCTTCCCCGCCGGCCTTATCAAAAGCAAAAGCAGTCTCCTTATCGCAATTAGTCCCGGCAGTCCTTAATACGCAAACCTTTGGTTTGTTCATTAAGCCTTAATTTTCTTATAGAACTTCTTTATGATTGCCACCGCTTCTTTTGGGGAATCAGCGATCTGGAATATATCCAAATCCTGGGGGCTGATGTTGCCGTTTTTCAGCACGAAATCGCGCAGCCATTTTATCATATCCTGCCAATATTCACTGCCGAACAAAACCACGGGAAATCTAGGTATGCGTTCAGTCTGAATAAGATTCATGGCCTCGTAGAATTCATCTAACGTTCCAAAACCTCCGGGCATGATCACAAAGGCCTTGGCGTATTTGACGAACATCACCTTGCGCACAAAAAAATAATGAAAATCAAGCAGTGTGTCTATATATTGATTGGCCTTCTGCTCCATGGGTATCTCAATGTTCAGTCCTATGGAATGCCCCTTGGCGCGACGCGCGCCTTTATTCCCGGCCTCCATAATCCCGGGCCCGCCGCCGGTGATAATGGTAAACCCTTCTTTGGCTAAAAGATACGCCGTCTCTTCGGCTAACCTGTAATATTTATTCTTCGGCGTGGACCGGCTTGAGCCGAATATAGAGACTGCCTTGCCTTCCTGCGAAAGCACCTCAAACCCCTCCACAAACTCAGCCATGATCCGGAATATCCGCCAGGTATCTTCTTTTACAAAACCCTCTTTGGTAAAATCAACTTTATGCATATATATCCTCCATGTTACACCCCGCGCTAAGCGGCTACCTGGCCCAGATAGGATTTGGGCCAGTGTCCCCTTGTGGGGAAATTGCGCGGGTGTGCCGCTTTCTGCGTCACCATCGTAGTGGTTTTTGCCAGGCCTCTTTTAAATCGGCAATATCCGCTTTAACGCAGGCCTTCCCGTCTAATCCATAGACCTTGAATTCTTTGTTTGCCGAAACGCAACCCGCCAGTCCGAAAGAAATATCTTTTAACAAATTTTCAAATTTCTTTTGATCCTTCTTTTCTACCTCAACCACAAAGCGGGAATTAGACTCCGAGAATAAAATAAAATCATCGCGCCTGGCTGCGGCTGCGTACGGTATCTCGGACAAAAACAGCTCCATCCCCAATCCGCCGCTAAATGCCATTTCTGCCGCTGCCACCCCGATACCACCCTCAGAACAATCGTGCATGGCCCTGATCAAACCAGAAGCCGAAGCCTTGCTTAACGCCTCAAAAGTGGCTTTGGCTTTTCTTAAGAAAACACGCGGCGCATTATTACCGATAGAGCCGGATAAAGCAAAATAATGCGACCCCCCTAATTCGTCACCCGTCAATCCCACCACATAAATCAAATCACCCGGATCTTTCAAGTACATGGATACGGTTTTAGAAACATCCTCTGTTACCGCAATCGCCGAGATCAAAAGCGTCCCGGGAATAGGCATAGATCTACCGTGCACGGCGTATTCATTATATAAGCTATCCTTGCCGGAGATAAAAGGTACGCCAAAACCTTTAGCTGTATCGTAGCAACCGTACGAGGCCCGGACCAAACCACCCAACCTATCCGGCTTATCGGGATTACCCCAGCAGAAATTATCTAAAATAGCCACCTGCTTTAACGATCCGCCCACGCAGATAATCTGACGCAGCGCCTCATCGATGCAAGCCGCAGCCATCCAATAAGGATCAATA
>JAPLLP010000113.1:0-7020 GCA_026387515.1 Candidatus Omnitrophota bacterium
GACTGTAAGGCCCTAAGAATATCGCTCCGGCATGTCTTATCTTCTTCAGCAACCTGCGGGAATTCTGAACCAGGATTTCCAGATGTTCAGGCGCGATATTATTAGAAATCTCCGCTGCCTCTTCTAGATTCTTGGTCAAAATAATATAACCAGAGGCATCTCCCATTTGACCTTTAATCTGACTGGCCAGGCTTTTGGAATTAGTGATCAATATAGCCAAACCTCCGGTATGTTCGGCCTGGGCTTTTAGGTCGGCAATAATAAATCTGGGGTCGCTAAAACGGTTGGCAATCACTACCAGCTCAGTGGGCCCGGCGATCATATCAATATCCACATAGCCAAAGACCTGGCGTTTGGCCTCGCTTACATAAACATTACCCGGCCCTACGATCTTATGCACTTTCGGTATAGTCTTGGTCCCAAAGGCCAGCGCCCCGATAGCCTGCGCTCCTCCCATTCTGTAAACCTCATCCACTTTTAATAGATCCGCGAGCACCAGGATGTGCGGATTTATAAAACCCCTTTTATCAGGAGGGCTCGCCAAAACTATTCTCTTCACACCCGCTACCTTGGCCGGTAACACGGTCATATAGACCGTCGATGCCAAGGGAGCTGTTCCGGCAGGAATATAGATCCCCACTTTCTCCAGCGGCTGATATTCTTCTCCTAACACCAAACCGTCGCCGCCCTTGATACGCCAGGACTTACGGATGGACTTACGGTAAAAACGATTGACATTCTCAATGATTATTTTCAGGTTAGAGACAAAATTCGGGGTAATATTCTGATAAGCGCCGCTGATTTCTATCTGTGAAACCTTAAGTTGTTTGGACGTAAGTTTAACTTTGTCGAATTTGCGGGTATATTTGATCACCGCGTCATCGCCCCCCGTGCGCACATCCTCCAGAATACGGCGCACTTTATCTTCAATGCGCTTGGAGCGCAAAAACTGCCGGTTGTAGATCTTTTCCAGCTTCTTGCTTGTCGAACGGATTATTTTCATGTTTTAAAATTGGCTATGATGCTCTTTAGTTCTTCGAATGCCTGGCCAAAATTCTGCGGGGCATTTCCTCCGGCCTGAGCAAAATCTTTTCTCCCCCCACCTGAGCCGCCTATGTATTTGGCGATTTGCTCGACTAAATTTGAGGCATCGACACCCCTATCGGTTAAATCCTGGGTCACTCCCACCACTAACATGGCTTTACCCTGCACGCCGGAACCCAGGGCAACCACGCCGCTGCCTATTTTTTGCTTAACCAGGTCTACATTAACCCTCAAAATCCCCATATCCAGCCCTTCGATAACTTGAACCACTAACTTTATCCCGTTAATTTCCGTTGCCCCTCGAATAAAATCATCCAGGGATGACTTTACGGAATCAAGCTTCTGCGCGTTTAATCTCTTATCCAACTCCTTAAGCTGGATGAGCTTCTTCTCTACCTCCGCGGCAACCTTATCTTTAGTAGTATTAAGCAAGGCAGTAACATCCTCAATAATCTCCTCTTCTTCTCTGACTAACCCGTAAGCGGACCTTCCGGTGACCGCCTCTATCCTCCTTGTGCCGCTGGCCACTGAGCTCTCCTGAGTGATCTTAAAAAGGCCGATCTGACCGGTGTTCTTCAAATGCGTTCCACCGCACAACTCGCGGGATATATCTCCGATAGAAACCACGCGCACTTTACCCTGGTATTTTTCGGCAAAAAAAGCCAGGGCCCCGGTCTTCTTTGCGCTGGCAAGAGGCAAAAGTTTAGTGCCGAGAGAAAAGTTATCCATGATATTCTCATTAACGATCTCTTCAACCCTTTTCAATTCGTCAAGGCTAATATCTTTAAAATGCGTAAAATCAAAACGCAATTTCTCCGCTGACACTAATGAACCTTGCTGCCTGACGTGAGAACCCAGCACCTTGCGCAAAGCCCCTTGCAAAAGGTGCGTGGCAGTGTGATTACGGGCAATATCCAGTCGGCGCTGGCAATCCACTTTCACGCCTACTGCCATATCTTGCTTAAAACTTCCCTGTTTTACCCTGCCTATATGGACCGTAACCTTGCCGATTTTTTTCGTATCCAGGACTACAAAAACATTCTTGCCTTTTTCGATCAAGCCGGTGTCTCCTACCTGCCCTCCGGATTCGGCATAGAAAGGAGTCTTATCTAATACGATCTCGGCGGTTTCGCCTGAACTTATTTTATTTACCTCGGAGCTACCCTTAAAAAGCTTAAGCACTTTTGCGCTGGATTTATCCGATTCGTAGCCTAAGAATTTAGTCTCTTTTACTTTTAGCTTCAACTCTTTAATATCAAAAACATCGCCTTTCATCGCGCTCTGAAGCTTGGAACGCGATTTCTGTTCCTCCAGCTCCTTATCGAATGCCTCTTGCGAGAAAACGATTTGCTCTTTATTAAGCCAGGACTTGGTCAATTCCAAAGGTATGCCGTGAGTATCATACAACTGGAAAACCAGTATCCCCGCCCTGATTGCGTCTTGTTTAGTTTTAAACCCTGTAAATTTTTCCTTAAACAAGTTAGCGCTTGCGTTTAATGTAGCGATAAAGTTTTTCTCTTCCGAAAGGATGATCTCCGCGATATTTTCTCTGCGTTTGGAGAGTTCCGGATAAGGTGCCTTCATCGCCTCCGCGACGCTTGAGGTAAGTTTATACAGATACGGCTTTTCTATCCCCAACGCGCGTAGATGCATTACGCATTTACGGATGATCTTACGCACCACATAACCCCGCCCATCATTTGAAGGCATTATCCCGTCGTAAATAGAGAAGGTTATCGCGCGGATATGGTCGCTTAAGGCGTAGATCAATTCTTGAACGTTATCGGGGCGCGATTTTATACCCTGCTTGATCTCTTTGATGATCGGGGCGAATAAATCCGTCTGGAAATTATTCGCTGCCCCTTGCATCACCGCGGCCAGGCGCTCCAGGCCCATACCGGTATCAATATTTTTTTGCGGCAGAGGCTCCAACACCCCGCCTTCTTTGCGGTTAAATTGGGTAAAAACCAGGTTCCAGATCTCAACAAACCTTCCGCAGTTGCAGGCAGGGGTGCAATCCGGCTTAGCGCATCCGACACCCTTGCCAAAATCAAAAAAAATCTCCGAACAGGGACCGCACGGACCGTTAGGCCCCTTGGCTTTAGCTTCTGACGGCCAGAAATTCTCCTTATCTCCCAACCTTACTATCTTCTCAGCAGGTATCTTAATGATATCTTTCCAGATCGCATAAGCCTCATCGTCCTCTTTATAAACCGAAACCCACAACTTTTGAGGGCTGACCCTTAATTCTTCGATAAGGAATTCCCAGGCCCAAGCAATAGCCTCTTTCTTGAAATAGTCTCCGAAGGAAAAATTACCCAGCATTTCGAAAAAGGTATGATGGCCGCTAGTATGCCCTACCTTTTCCAGGTCATCCGTGCGCAGACAGCGCTGGCTAGTGGCTGCGCGGCGAAAACCGCTAACCGATCCCAAGAACTCTTTTTTGAACTGATTCATCCCTGCCGGAGTAAACAACACCGTAAGATCATCCTTGGGGACCAGGGAATCGCTCTCCACTATTCTGTGCTTTTTAGACTTAAAAAAATCCAGGAATTTCTTCCGTAAAATATCAGTATTCATAGTAGATGAACACCCGCGCAAATCTTCACCGCGAGGTGAACGCTGGCCCAAATCCTATCTGGGCCAGGCGCTTATTAGCGCGGGGTGTCATAAATTATTCAAAACCTCGATAATGATCTCAGGGCTAAAACCGCGACGCACCAAATAGCCGTAGAGCCTACGCCTGGCCTTCTCCGGCTCAACAGCTTTATCCCTGGCAAACCTTACCCCGGCAACCTTCTTAACTACCTCTTCTTCTGTATAACCGTACTGGGCTACCTTAAGGCTTTCTTCTATGATAGGAGCGCTTATTCCTTTTTGCCTTAGCTCCAGTTTTATCCTTCTTAACCCAAAAGGTTTTTTAAGCCGTTCGGTTACCCAGGCCCGGGCAAAAGCAATATCGTCGATAAATTTCTTCTCTTTTAGAAAGTTAAGAGTTTCTTCAACGGCCTGCGGACTAAATCTTTTCTTCTCTAGCCGCTGACGGATCTCTCCCTCGCTGCGTTGCCTGAATTTTAAGAGCAGGAAGGCATATTCCCGCGCGTCTTTAAAAGAATCTGGCCTCAATCTTTTAAGAGAAAATATCCGCGGCCCGTGCGAATCAGGCAATTGCCTTTTAAGCCGCTTATCACATTCTTATAATCCGCCAGGTTTACAACCGGCCGCTTATTTATCTCTAACATAATGTCACCACCAACAATACCGGCAACATCGGCAGGGCTTCCCGGGATAACCTTAACCACAAAAACACCTTCATTAGTTTCCGCGACAGTCATCCCCCGCCATTTCCCTTCCACCGCAACCTGGGATTCTTGCGGTTTCATAGGAGTGCCCTCATCCGGACTTAATCCTACTGTCATCGCCAGGCTCAACTGCTGTTTATCGCGCAATACTACTATCTTTATGCTGCGCCCGGCTTCTAACTGGGCAATGGCATTTAAAAACTTCCTGGTAGTATCGACGGCGATATTATCCAGTTGCTCGATCACGTCTCCGGGCCTTAATCCGCCGATATCCGCAGGGCCGCCTGGCACCACCTGAATTACCAGCACCCCGCGCACATCTTGCAAACCAAGATATTGCACCAGTTGATCGTTTAAACCTTGCACCACTACCCCCAGCCAACCACGGGGTATTCTTTTACCTGCGATAAGCTGGGAGATTATCCTTTTGGCGTTATTGATCGGCACGGCAAAACCAATCCCCTGGTAACCGCCTGTAGTTGAAAATATAGCCGTATTTATACCTACAACCTCACCCCTAAGATTCACCAACGGCCCGCCGGAATTTCCCGGATTGATCGCGGCATCGGTTTGAATAAGATTGCCGTAATTCCTAAGGAACGGTGGAGAGCGCTGATCACGCCTACGGATACCGTCGGCTCAGGATTTTCCATAGCAAAGGCATAGGGGTTACCAATAGCCACTACCCATTGCCCAACCTTCAAGGCGTCCGAATCACCCAACAGGCTAAAAGGAAGATTATGCGCGCTTATCTTGATTACAGCCAAATCCAGCCGCGCGTCCGCGCCTCTTATCTCTCCTCTAAAAGCCCGTCCGTCAGCCAGAGTCACGGTGATCTTATCGGCGCTTGCCACTACATGCTCGTTAGTCAAAATGTACCCATCGGGGTTAATAATCACCCCTGAGCCAAGCCCCTTCTGCTTAAACTCCCTTTCCGGAACCTCCCCTAAAAAATCGCTAAAAAAACGACGGAAAGATTCATCTTCGTTAAAAGGGGAACCGGCAAATAAATTATTATAGACGCTGTAATCCTTGACTCTGGCGATATGCTCGGTGCTGATAGAAACCACGGCCTTGCCGGAGGCACCGGCGACGTTGATTATCGCGTCTTCCATGCGAAACCCTTCCAAAGAAGGCTTATCCGCATATACGGTAGCGCAGACCCCCAAACATAAACCAAAAATCAGGCTTAAGTATAGAAATTTTCTTATCATTATCCTGAAGCGATTTTCTTGCGGACCTCTTTTTCTATATCATCCTGCAGCTTGGGTTTCTCCCGTAAAAGCTTAACTGCCGCGTCCCTGCCTTGCCCGATCTTCTCTTGGCCAAAGGAAAGCCAGGTGCCGGACTTTTCAATTACGCCCGTGTTAACCCCGGCGTCAATTACGCTCCCGGCCTTGGAAATCCCCTCGTTGTGTAAGATATCAAATTCTGCCTCGCGAAAAGGCGGAGCAACTTTATTTTTAACCACCTTAGCCCTAACATGGTTACCAATGACCAGATCGCCGGATTTTAAGGTAGCGATCCTCCTGAGATCCAGCCTTACCGATGAATAAAACTTAAGCGCGCGGCCTCCGGGGGTCGTTTCCGGAGACCCGAACATTACCCCGATTTTTTCGCGCAGCTGATTAATAAAAATCATGCAGGTGCGCGACTTGCTGATCGCCCCGGTGAGTTTACGCAAGGCCTGAGACATCAGCCTGGCCTGCAGGCCTACGTGCGTATCGCCCATCTCGCCTTCAATCTCCGCGCGCGGGGTAAGCGCCGCCACTGAGTCAATGACAATCGCATCCACGGCATTTGAACGCACCAGTGTCTCGGCGATTTCCAATGCCTGCTCTCCGGTATCCGGCTGAGAGATCAATAAATCGTCCAGGTTCACCCCGATGATCTTGGCATAGGTGGAATCAAAGGCGTGCTCGGCGTCAATAAAAGCCGCGACACCGCCTTTTTTTTGCACTTCACGTATCACGCAAAGAGTAAGAGTGGTTTTACCGGATGCCTCCGGCCCAAAAATCTCAACCACCCTCCCCCGAGGCAGGCCGCCCACACCTAAAGCCAGATCCAGGGTCAGCGCTCCGGTAGGGATGGCCTCTACGTTCACCTTGACATTCCCGCCCAGCTTCATAATCGAGCCTTTGCCAAACTGCTTCTCGATCTGAGCAAGGGCTAATTCCAGGGCCTTCTGACGCTCAGAAACGTTCTTTACCTCTTGCTTTGCTTCTTCTTTTTTCTTTTCTGCGATCATTTGAACCTCCTTCACAGCAAGTGAACGCCGGCGCAAATCTTCACCACGAGGTGAACGCTGGCCCAAATCCTATCTGGGCCAGGCGCCTCTTGGGCCGGGTGTCACATAGCTGCGTATTAAGTTATCTATTATATTCCCTATCTTCAGTTCTGTCAAAATAAAAAATCCCCCCTTTCTACCGGTATTAGACGCAAAAAGTGGGGGAATCTAACTTATGCTCTAGCCTTAAGGCTCGCTGTGCTGGGTACAGGTAGAACTTTTAATGATGCCGTTTACTACGCTAGCGGTACAAGCATTACCGTCATCCGCTCTTGCCATGTTAAGCGTGCCGGTAAACCCATTTACGGGATCCTGCCGGGGATTATTTTTTACCGATGATGGATCACAGCTTAAAGTCCCAGAAACATATAATTCGCCATCCACAAA
>JAPLLP010000113.1:7089-9132 GCA_026387515.1 Candidatus Omnitrophota bacterium
TGTCCCAATGCCTACATTTCCCGCACCAACCACAACCAATCCCGGCGCGGGCGAAGTACCTACCTGCAATAACCCTTGAGGAACACTCGTTCCAATCCCTACATTTCCGCTTGTAGTTGCTAAATAAGTATTGCTGGTAGTGGTTACCTCGTTATAATTTCCGCTGGGAGAAGGCTGATAAGAGGTTATAGTAAATTGCTCTTCTTTTGCCTGGGCAATGCCGGATAGAAAAATACCTAAAATACCTAAAAAAATAATCAAACATATGTTCGAATTTTTAATCATTTTTCTAAAGGCAGTCTGTGCCTAAGCTTTGGACAACTCCGTTAACCACGCTTATTCGACAGGAGGTTAAAGTAACTGGCCTACTTACTCCTATGATACCTGACCATCCGGGAACGGCATTAACCTCTGCATCAGAACCCGGTACATTTAACTTTCCCGTAACTGTCATATTACCTTCTACGCGTAATCTATACCCTCCAGGATTAGTCGTACCAATACCTATATTGCCTGATGTCCTCACTAACAAACCGGCGCTGGGAGATGTACCCACTTGCAGTAAGGTTTTAGGGGCGATTGCTCCCACATCTATACCTATTCCCACGACTTTTCCATCTGCGGTAGCAAGACTAGTATCTCTGGCAGTAGTCAACTCTTTATAACTACCATAAGGCGCGGGAAAATAAGTAGTAATGCTGAGTTTCCCCTCCTTGTCGGCATGGGCAAAAATAACTTTTAATATAAAAAAACCAAATAATATGAATAACTGAAACAGTTTTTTGGGCATATTAAATATCTTTATCCTAGAATAGGACAGGTAGTGGATACTATAATCCCGTATTGGAGTTGTATATAACAGTTTCCAGTAGGGCCACTACCGTTATTCCCATAAACCCATAATTTACCTGTAAAACCATATTGAGGATTTCCTGTAGCCGCATCTATGTTGCCGTTTACATTAGCCTCTCCTTTTACGTACAGTTTGTCAACTGAAGAAACAGTTGTACCAATGCCAACCGACCCGGTATAACTGACTACTAAACCCGTAATTAAGCCCGAAACGGAAGAAGTACCTACCTGTAGCAATCCCTGGGGCGCGGTGGTACCAATACCCACATTCCCGGATCCGCCAGTATCAAGATAAGTATCACCCTTAGTAATCAGCTGATTGTAAGTTCCTGAAGGGGTAGGATAATAAGTTGCGATGGTGAGTTGTTCTTCTTCGGGTGCGGCAAAAACGCTGCCATGGTAAACCAAAGATAATACTAACGAACCCAGGAACACAAATATACTAAAAGTCTTTTGCATAGCTAAAAATATAACACACCCAGCGCTGCTGGTCAACCAAAATATTAGGGGACGGTTCCTGCCCCTAGCGTTACTGAGATAAGTTTATTTCGCAGGTTGCGGTTTGATTTTACCTGCACCAAAATATAGTTATCCGTATACCCCTGCCACCAGCCGGGGCGATCTTTCATTTCCTCCTCAAATAACACGAGCATTTTTTTATGCGCAAACTTCTTTTTATAGCTATCCGCGCAGGTTTCAGAGAGTTTTTTTAAAGCGCAAAGCCTGTCTTTGATAATAGAGGTCGACACTTCTTTATCTGTATCTTGCGCCGCAGTTGTCCCATTTCTCTTGGAATAGGGAAAAATATGCACCTTAAGCGGCATAACCCTTTTGATTAGATCAAGAGTATTCTTAAAATTCTCCTCAGTCTCTCCGGGAAAACCCACCAGGACGTCCGTAGTAATGGCGATGCTCGGTATTTTTCTTCTTAATCTCGCAAAGAGCGCCAGGTAATCCTTTCTCGTATAACGCCGATGCATATCTTTTAAAATTTTGTCATCACCGCTCTGAATTGGTATATGCAGGTGCCGGCATAATTTTTTTGACCCGGCTATTTTTTTTATTAATGCGTCGCTGACATCCCGCGCTTCAATAGAACTCAGACGGATGCGCGAAAGCGGCTTAATCTTCTCCAGTTCTCCGATAACCTCAGTTAGGCCTATTTCCGGCCTCAGATCTCTGCCATATGCG
>JAPLLP010000285.1 GCA_026387515.1 Candidatus Omnitrophota bacterium
CCCGCTCTCCACTATCACCGTTTTATCCTTGGGCACCAGGATAAAAAGTTTCTCGGTGGTTTTAGAATCCACTTCCAGGGTATGCAGGTCTCGGTTATTGATGCCGATTACCGGCACTTTCAGATTTAATACCTTTTTGAGCTCTTTCTCGGTATGCGCCTCTACTATATAATCCAATCCCAGGTTATCCGCCAGACCCATGAACTCACTAAGCTGATCCCTGGTAAGCAGATCCGCGATCAACAATATTGCGTCCGCGCCGAAATAGCGCGACTCATAAACCTGATATGCCTCTAGGATAAAATCCTTGCGCAAGACCGGTACGCTAGTGATATTTTTTACTTCATTTAAATAAGAAATATTCCCCTGAAAATAATCTTCCTCGGTAAGCACGGAAATCGCCTGCACCCCCACATCCTGATAGACTTTAGCGATCGCCGCGGGATTAAAATCTTCCCGAATCACGCCCTTTGAAGGCGAGGCTTTTTTTATCTCAGCAACAATTACCTCTCGAAAGGGCCTGGTTTCCGGTAGGCCCGATACCTTAACTCTTAGCTCCTCTTCAGGCAAGGCCTGCTTGGCCAAAAGGATTTTCTCTTTTTTCTTAGCTACAATTTCTTTCAAAGCGTCTTTTGCCATTATTGTGAATACTCCTTCAACAATTCCAGTTTTTTTAAGGCCCTCCCGGAATCAATAGACTGGCGGGCAAGCATGATACCATTAATGATTGAATTGGCCTTATCTGCCGCATAGATAGCGCATCCGGCGTTTAATAAAACTATATCCCGATGGGGCCCGCCCTTACCTTCTAATACTTCCTTAATAATGCGCGCGTTCTCCGGGGCGGTGCCACCCACAAAATTATCCAGGGCTGCCCTTTTAAAACCGCAATCTTCAGGTACGATCTCGTATTGCGAGAAATTTCCCGCTTTCACTTCCGAAACAAATGTCTTATCAGTAGTAGTCACCTCATCCAGCCCGTCATTACCATGCACTACCAGGACATGGTGGGTGCCCAGATTATGCAATACCCGAGCCAAGATAGTAGCCCATTGGGCGCTATAAACGCCAATCAACTGATTCGTCGCCCTGGCCGGGTTGATCAAAGGACCCAGCATGTTAAACATGGTCCTTTTGCCAATCTGCTTCCTTGCCGGCATTACGTACTTCATCGCCGGATGCAGGTTCGGGGCAAATAAAAATGCGATACCGATTTCCTCAAGGCACTTCTTAATCCTTGCCTTATCCATATTAATATTCACGCCCAGGGCCTCCAGGACGTCAGCGCTGCCGCACTTACTAGAAACCGAACGGTTGCCGTGCTTGGCTACGGTAACTCCTGCGCCGCTGGCCAGAAAGGCAGCAGCCGTGGAAATATTGAAGGTATTTTTTTTATCGCCGCCCGTGCCGCAGGTATCTAGAATATTAGGCCTATCCACCACAATAGCGTCCACGTATTTAAGCATTACCTCAACTGCCGCGGTTAATTCTTCTACTGTCTCGCCCTTTTCATTAAGAGAAGTTAGAAACATAACGATATCCGCGGTATCTGTAGTGCCGGTGAGAATCTCCTGCATCACCTGTCGCATCTCCTGGGCAGTCAGGTCTTTCTTCTGGGTTAAAGTTTTAATTATGTCTTTGATCATGCCTTTAAGAAATTAGCCAGTATGGCTTTTCCGGCCACCGTAAGAATCGATTCGGGATGAAACTGCACTCCCCATAAAGGAAAATCTTTGTGTTTTAATCCCATGATCTCTTTATCTTTAGTCCAGGCGGTAATTTCTAAACATCGCGGCAAAGTCTTTCTTTCTACCACCAATGAATGGTAGCGGGTCTCCTCAAAAGGATTGGGGATTCCCTTAAAAATATCTTTACGGTTATGATAAATCAAGGAGGTCTTTCCATGCATAAGTTGTTTGGCCCCGATGATCCGGCCGCCAAAACAAAAACCTAAGACCTGATGACCAAGACACACACCTAGAATAGGGATATTGCCCGCAAATTCCCGGATCACCTCACAGGAAATACCCGCGTCCTCCGGCCTACCAGGGCCGGGAGAAATTACGATCTTGGATGGTTTTAACTTCTTGATCAGATTAACAGCGATCTTATCATTCCTATAAACTTTTATATACGCGCCTAACTCCCCGAGATATTGCACGAGATTATAGGTGAATGAATCGTAATTATCGATCATTAAAATCATGCCTTACTCCCTCTCCCTCCAGATCTTTGCGCCCAGGGCCTCTAATTTTGATTCCAGATTCTCATAACCGCGCTCTAAATGGTAGATCCTTGAAACTGAAGTCTTGCCGTGGGCTACCAGGGCTGCCAATACCAGGCTCGCCGAGGCGCGTAGATCCGAGGCCATAACCGGCGCCCCTGAAAGAAAATCCACGCCTTGCACT
>JAPLLP010000083.1 GCA_026387515.1 Candidatus Omnitrophota bacterium
GACTTTCTTATTACCAGCGGAGCCTCCTCCCTCTTACCTTTAGTCTTTTTAATAGTAACGCTGTACCCGGCCTGGTCATAGTTTTCTATAATGTGCTCGCGGCTAAACCAGTTAACAATATAACGCTCAATGCGCATCGGCAATAGGGTTAGCGGATCGCCATAGATTTTTTCGGTATCCGTAAACCTCGCCAATCTAGTATCTAAGGTCATCAGGAGCGCGGGCTGGCCGTTGATCTCGGCCTTGGCCAGGTAATTAAACCGGGAGCTACCCAAGCTAAAGCCTCCGAATCTTATATCATAGGTTATTCTTTCGCCGAGGTAAGTATAAAGATTACTCTCTTCCTCCGGAGCGGGCTTCAGGACCACGGTATCCTTCCGATTTATTTTTATTCCCAAAAATATCAGGCCGGAGATCAAAATAATGATACTAAGCGCGGCAAACAATAATCCGAAAACTAACGCTATCTTACCTTTAGACATTTACTTTTTGGCCTTTCCCTGATTAGCCACATGGGCAGTAGCCTTAGCTACCTCTTCAGGATCACCCAGGTAATAATGCTTGAGCGCCTTGAGGTCTTTATCGAGTTCGTAGACCAGCGGAATTCCGGTAGGGATATTCAAACTCACGATCTCCTGGTCAGAAACATTATCCAGGTATTTTACCAGCGCCCGGAGGCTATTCCCGTGCGCGGCGATTATCACATTTTTGCCTTGCTTTACCTTCAAAGCGATAGTCTCATGCCAATAAGGGAGAAACCTAGCCACGGTATCCTTGAGGCATTCAGTCAGGGGAAGATCAATCTTGTCCATATCACTGTAACGCGGGTCATTCCCCGGATAACGGGTATCGTTTTTTTCAAGGGCCGGCGGACGAATATCATAACTCCTGCGCCAGATAAGTACTTGGTCATCTCCGAACTTAGCGGCTGTCTCTGCCTTATTCAAACCCTGCAACGCGCCGTAATGCCTTTCATTCAAGCGCCAGGAATTATACACCGGGATCCACATCAGGTCCATCTCATCAAGCGTGATCCATAGGGTGCGGATAGCCCTTTTTAATACCGAGGTAAAAGCCAGGTCAAAAACAAACCCCTCTTTTTTCAATACCTGCCCGGCCTTGGTTGCCTCCAGTATCCCTTTTTCCGACAAGTCAACATCGGTCCAGCCGGTAAAACGGTTCTCTTTATTCCAGATACTTTCTCCGTGGCGCAACAACACTAATTTGTACATCTCACAATCCTTTCTTTTTTCGCAGATGCGACAACCAAAAAAATGTTACTAGATAAGCGATAAAACCGCATGTTAAAGAAACCAAAAAGTAGCCCAGGATAACCGGCAAGAATATATCCAGAAAAGAAGCCTTAAATAACAGCTTCCAGCTAAAATGCTTAAAAACTCCCCCCCAGCCATTATATACGTCCTGCCAGCGGAGATTCATTATAGCTGAGCCCAATCTAATTGACAATAAAAATGTGGCAACGCTCAGCCAGGTGTTGGTGATCAACGCCCCCAGTACCGTTGCCACTTTATTCAGGCGAAATATAGCTGCAAAGACCAATGCCGCGATAACCCCTAAACCGGGCATAACCCCTAAAAAAACTCCCACCCCTAGCCCAAAGGCGACCCTGTGAGTTGAATCATTGATGCGCAATAACCTATTCATCTTTTAATAGGCGCTTTAAGATCTTACCGGTGGTATTTTTGGGAAGGCTGGAACGGAATTCTATCCATTTGGGAATCTTAAAAGAAGCTAATCTATCTCTAAGATACTGAATAATCTCTTGTTCCGTGGCAGCCGAGTTCTCTTTTAAAACCACAAAACCCTTAGGCACCTCTCCTTTATGTTTATCCGGCAGCCCAATCACCGCCGCCTCTTTTACCTTGGGATTCTGATAAAGGACATCCTCTATCTCCCTGGGGTAAACGTTCAGGCCCCGCACATTGATCATCTCTTTTAACCTACCGGAGATATAAAGATAACCGTTCTGGTCAATCCTGGCCATATCTCCGGTATAAAGCCAGTTATCCCTTAATGCCAAAAAAGTCGCTTCCGGCTGCCTAAAATAACCCTGCATGACATTGGGCCCCTTTACCAGAAGTTCTCCTATCTGACCCGAAGCAACTTCATTGCCGTTTACATCTACGATTTTGACGTCTATATTCTTAGTTAAAACCTTACCTATGGATCCGGGCATTCTTTTGTCTTTTAAAGGATTTATGGTTACCACCGGAGAGGCCTCGGTCAAACCATACCCCTCAAGCAGAGGTATGCGGAATTTTCTTTCAAAGGCCCGGAAGGTCTCAGCCGGTAATGCCGCTGCCCCGGATACGCATACTTTAAGCGGATTAAAAAGCCTGATCAACGGGCTATTCAAGACTTTGGGCAATTTTATATTCGCTAATATGTTATATATAGATGGCACACCCACAAATACGTCCACGCGGTTTTTTCTGATAGCCCGGATAATGCGCTTAAAAGGCCGCACGGACTTCATCAGGATTATTTTCGCCCCGACAAGTAAGGGTAAGTTCATGCAGACCGTAGCAGCAAAAGAATGAAATAAGGGCAGTATGCAGATAAAGGTATTCTTATGATTAACTTTTATGGCGCAGGAACAATCAATGGCATTGGAGATCAGGTTAGAATGCGACAGTATCGCGCCTTTGGGGAAACCGGTAGTGCCTGAAGTATACAGGATCACTGCCGGGCCCTGAAAAGAAGAAATGCCCTGCAATATGCCGGCATCCGTATCTTTTACCAAGCTATGGAAATCAGCAAGGCCGTCTCTTATCTTGCTTGTGGTTATAACCTGCCTGAGGTGATCCAGCCTTAACTTTAATTCTTCGGCCATATCCACATACGTCCGTGAGGTAATCAAATATGAAGCCTGGCTGTCCTGCAGGATGAACTTGGCCTCCTCGATCTTGAACATATAATTTATCGGCACAACCGTTGCGCCTGCTTTTAAAACCGCGAAATAGCTATAGACAAATTCCGGACAGTTATCCAGGAACACGGCAACCCTATCCAGAGGCTTTACCCCCAACCTGATCAATCCTACGGCAATACGGTTAGTCAGGTCATCCAGAGATTTATAGCTTATCTTTTTTTGGCCAAAGACTAAAGCAATCCTGTGGGGATGGATTTTGGCGCTTAGACTTAATAGCTCACCTAGGTTCTGCGGGACCATCTACATTGGTTTTATGTTTATGCCTGCCAAAGCCTCCAGGCCATGCTCTTCCTGGGTCCAGCCATTATTCAGGCCGAATTTTTGCAGCGCCGCTTTAGCCGCCTCGTATTCTTGCGGGATGATGCGGCGGCAAATCCGATTAAACTGGCTGGCCTTGTAGCAAGGCATATACTGACTCATCAGGCTTATATAAGTCTCCGGGGAAATCTCCTGGGCAATGAACCTGGCTATTTTTTCCGTCCCGGAGATACCCTCCGGAAGAACCAGATGCCTGATAATCAGCTTGCCAATACCTACCTGCCGGTACATTTCTTTCACTGCTGCCTGATTATACTCAGGGTAACCTGGGGCGTTTGAATATTTGACCGCGTTCTGGTTATCAGCATACCGCATATCCACAAGGTAAATATCCACCATCCCTTCTAACAATTTTATAACTTCGGGTAATTCATAACCGCTGGTATTATAGACAACAGGAATATTTAACCCTTTCTTTATAGCCGCGCGCAGCGCTTTTAATATCTGCGGCATGACATGGGTAGGAGTAACCAGATTGATATTATGGCAATGTTTATCCTGCAGTCTAAGCATGATCTCGCCTAACTCCTCCGGCCCAACTTCCCTACCGTTCTCTGCCTGGCTGAACTGATAGTTCTGGCAATAGACGCATGGGCGGCTCTTCTCCGTGGTGCGCCATAAAACTGTACACCCTCGCCTTAAGGCCTGTTTTACAGTAACCCTTCTGGTCTTTTAAACGGTTCACCCGGCATTTGCGTGGGCAGATCTCGCAAGACTCTAAAAGTTTCATGAAACCTGCTTTCTATATATTTCCCGGAGATGGTTGAATGTCTCAATATACTCCAAGGTCCGGTAATCCGGATAAGTCCATTCCCAGGGTTTAAAACTCTTATCTTGATAATAAAGGGTGATCTCCGCGAAGATCCCATCACCGATATAAATACGATGCCGATAATCCTTGGTAGTGGCTAAAAGTAATTTAGATAGATCAAGGTACCCGGGATCAATGTTTACGCGGCGCGCGCCTCTAGTAGATAATTTTGACTCGATCCTATTGGTCTTGATCTTAATGCGGGAGAGCTGTTCCGGAGGAATGAGTTTGCGGAAACTGATGAATCTTTTTTTTAAATCGGCCCCGAATTCCTTCTGGTAATAATCGGTATGATTAAAATTGAGCGCATTGCTTTCAAAGTCGATGCTGCCAAATAATTTTTTTAATGCCGAAAAGACCAGCGATAATACGGCCTCATCTTTATAGATTAAACCGATAATCAACTTAACAGGTGGGTGTTTCCTTATGCAGCCCATGCAAAGAAAGGCTTAATATCTATTTAGGCAGGAACTGATTGATATACTGGGTTATCTTCTGCCGCTGGCTGTTATTAATCTGATTAAAGAATAACGCGATATTAAAACCCCCGTCAGGCGCGTCCTCGGTCCTGACGATCACTCCCTTGCATTCGATATCCAGCTTGCGCTCGGAATTAGCATCTACTACCGGCAGGCTCATCCTTACCGCCATCTTAGTAAAAGGTGGCACGTATTTTTCTACCCTGCAATACGCGCCCAGGCAACTGATGTTTTGGGTCGTGGTAGAAAAATCATAGCCGTTTACCGCCAGTTTTATGGGCAGGGTGTGATCAATGCGCGGATGTATCCTTCTTTCAGCTTTTAGTGTCTTACTCATTTTTCTCTTCTTTAGGCTTTTTGCTGTTTTTCCAGCACTTCTTGGTGCAATAAAATTTCCCGTTGCGGTAATAACGCTTCAACCTCTTGATCGGCTTGCTGCAAGAGGCACAATTTGTTTGTTTTTCTTCCGGGGCGGCAGCTTTAACTTCTTCGGCGCTCATTTACTATTTCCTTTCTCTAAGCAAGCTTATCCATCTGCATGGCAATATAATCACCCAGGTAATTCTTATTCGACTGTTCCATCTCGATAAATTCTACCCCCACCTTATAACGGTGGGAAAAAGGAAGCCGATTTACCCAGGCAAC
>JAPLLP010000144.1 GCA_026387515.1 Candidatus Omnitrophota bacterium
GTGGCCAGTTGCAGGAGTATGCTTTTAAGAATGCCCCTTCGATTGATACCGTGCGTAATGCCTTGAAAGAGTTAAATCTTGGGGATGTCTCTATCCAGCAGTTTAAGGATAATCCCAAGGTTTTGCTTATCCGCACCGCGGAAGATAATAATAAAGAATTGACCGATAAACTCAAGGCTGTATTTCCGCAAGATGATATTCAGATACTGCGTATCGAGCGGGTGGGTCCTGTTGCCGGGCAGCACCTTAAAAGTAAGGCCATATTGGCTTTGGTATGGTCGTTGGTAGGTATCCTGATCTATGTGGCTTTTCGTTTTAAACACTTTAATTTTGCCATTGCCGGCGTGATCGCGCTTATACATGACGTGCTCGTAGCTTTAGGCGCGCTGGCATTGACCGGCAGGCAGATAGACCTTTTAAGTGTGACCGCTTTCTTGACTATCGCCGGTTATTCTATTAATGATACCATCGTCATTTATGACCGGGTGAGGGAAAATATTCATTTGAACCGTAAACTCAGCCTTTATGAGCTTATTAATTTAAGCGTCAATCAGACCTTGGGAAGGACGATCCTTACCTCCGGAGTGACTCTCCTTACGGTCCTGGCAATTTTTGTTTACGGCGGAGAGGTGCTGAGTAATTTTGCCTTTGTCCTTTTGGTGGGATTTGTTTCAGGCGTTTATTCCACAGTCTATATCGCCTCGCCTTTGGTGTTGGCATGGACGCGTAAAGTCGTCAAGTAAGTGTTTAGGTCGCTTAAAATTTATCTTGATGGAGACATAGACCTAGAAAGTCTTTGTCAAAGCCTGCTTGACTTCGGCTACAGGAGGCAGCCCTCTGTAGCCGAAGAAGGCGATTTTGCCCGCCGCGGAAACATCGTTGATATATTCCCTTTTACCTTCGAGCTCCCCGTACGCGTTGAAACAGACCTCCGCCGTATAGCCCATATCAGGACTTTCAGCCTTAAAACCGCAGAGCCGCTTTGGGAACACAGAATGGTGATCATCCTGCCTGTTACTAAGCCCGGGGCCTCCCGCACAAGAGTTTTTAGCGAAGAGTTTCCTTTAGAGAATTTTGTGGATTTAGAGGTTGGGGATTATGTCGTGCACAGCGAGCATGGCATCGGCAGATTTCTGGGTATTGAAAAGATAAAATTAAAAGATAAGAAAGAGGACCATTTAGTAATTGAATATGACCGTTCCGAGAAGCTTTATGTTCCAGTGGATAAGATGCACCTGGTGCAGAAATATATCGCTTTCCAGGTGCGTAAACCCAAGCTCTATCGCCTTGGTTCGCGGGAATGGTCGCGCACTAAAGAGCGCGCCAGAAAAGGGATCCAAAAATTAGCCTGGGAGCTTTTGTCCCTGCAGGCAATGCGCCAGAGCGTAGCCGGATTCAAATACGCAGCCGATAATGACTGGCAGAAACAGTTTGAACAAACCTTTCCTTATAAAGATACCCCTGATCAGAATAAGGCAACTCAGGAAGTAAAGCAGGATATGGAAGCGCCCCGGCCCATGGACCGGCTCCTCTGCGGAGACGTGGGGTATGGTAAGACCGAGGTGGCCATGCGGGCGGCGTTTAAGGCCGCGGTCAATAACAAACAGGTAGTTTTTCTCGTGCCGACCACGATCCTGGCTGAGCAGCATTATCAGAATTTTACCAAGCGCCTTAAGGATTTTCCCGTTGTTATCGAGATGCTCTCGCGTTTTAGAAACGAAAGCGAACAAAAAACAATTCTTTCCGGGCTTAAAGACGGTAAGGTCGATATTATGATCGGGACACACAGACTATTGTCGGACGATATAGTTTTTAAGGATCTGGGGTTGGTGATCATAGATGAAGAGCAGCGTTTCGGGGTAAGGGCAAAAGAGAAACTAAAGGCCTTAAGGCTGAATACCGATGTCCTGACCCTGACTGCCACGCCCATACCGCGCACCCTTTATATGAGCCTGATGGGGGCAAAAGATTTCTCGGTGATTAATACCCCTCCGGAAAATAGGTTGCCTGTAAGGACCGTTGTGGTAGAATATGACCAAGACCTGATACGCCAGGCGATAGAGAAGGAACTTAAACGCAAGGGCCAGGTCTATTTCCTGCATAACCGGGTTGAGGATATCGATGCGGGGATATTGTCCTCTGGCGTACGTATGGCCGTGGCTCATGGCCAGATGAGCCCGAAGCTTCTGGAAAGCGTAATTTCGGATTTCCTTAAGGGGCGTATCGACGTCTTGGTCTGTACCATGATTATCGAATCCGGTATAGACATCCCCAATGTCAATACGATCATTGTTAATAACGCCCAGGATTTCGGCCTGGCAGACATGCATCAGTTGCGCGGGCGCGTGGGAAGGTTTGACCGTCCGGCCTACTCCTTTTTTTTAATCCCCCGTCACGCCAGTCTTGATTCCGATGCCCGTAAGCGGCTGGACGCGATAGTGGAATATTCCCAATTAGGCTCCGGATTTAAGATTGCCATGCAAGACCTGGAGATCAGGGGGGCGGGGAATCTATTGGGGATCCAGCAACATGGTTTTATACTCGCGGTTGGTTTTGATTTATATTGCCGGTTGTTGAGAGAGGCGGTCGGTACTTTTAGAAAGGCGGGAATTCCCAATGGATAAACTTAAGATTTTGCGGTCCTTAGTTTTCTCTCTAGGCCTTGCGTCTTTAGTTTTGGGTTTTAGGCTTTCTTCCTATGCCCAGGACAAAATAGCAGCCGTTGTCAACAATGAGATAATCACCCAGAAAGACATGAGCGATTTCGCCAATTTTATGCGCATGGAGCTTCAGAGTCAATATAAGGGCGAACAGCTAGAAAAAAAGATCCAGGATATGCGGCAGGACCTGTTGGATAAATTGATTGAGGACCGGCTTATCCTGCAGGAGGCTAAAAGAGAACATTTAGGCGTTGATCCGGCTAAGGTTAAGGCCAGGATAGATGATCTGAGGAGCCACTATCCTTCGGATGCGCAGTTTCAACAGGCGCTAATGCAGCAGGGATTGGTGCAGGCGGATGTTGAGTCTAAAATCCGGGATCAGGTCATGATGTATAATGTTATTGAGCTGAAAGTAAAGTCGGGTATCAGCGTCAAGCCCAGCGAGGTCACGGATTTCTATAACAAGAACACCCCGGAATTTAAATCCCTGGAAGTTCGTCAGGTGCAGATGGTAAAGGTTGCGGATGAGGCCAAGGCTAAGGCCTTGGGCCAAGAACTTTTAAACGGCAGCACCCCGGATAGCCTGACCGAAAAATACTCTATTGAAATTGAGAATATCGAGGTTTCTCAGAATAAAGAATTCCGGGAGGAGATTGAAAATGCCGTATTTAAATTAAATACCGGCGAATTCTCTGTTCCGGTAAAGGTCGATGACGTCTTCTATATTTTAAGATTAGAAAAAATCGCCCCGCCCAGGCAGTTAAAGCTTTCGGAAGTCCAGGAGAATATCTATGCTTATCTCTCCAACACGAAAATGCAGGTAGCCTTGGTAAAGTGGCTGGATAATCTGCGCAAACACTCCTATATTAAAATTACGGAATAAGGGGAAGCTTCTTTTATGCCTAAGGTGAGAGTAGGTATTACTATCGGCGATCCTTCGGGGATAGGCCCGGAGATAACCATAAAGGCGATGCGCAAATTGAAGGGTTATGCGGATTTCGTGGTTATCGGGGATGCCTGCGTGTGGAATAAAGCCGCGGGGATTAAGTTCATAGATTTAGGTAATGTTAAAAAAAATGATTTTCAGCCTGGACAGGTGAGAGGCGAATATGGGCGGGCCTCGATTGAATATCTGGATAAGGCGTTGGAACTGCTTGAGAACAGGCAGATAGATTGCCTGGTGACTTGTCCGATATCCAAAGAGGCGTTAAATAAGGGGGGTTTTAAATTTGGCGGGCACACCGAATATCTTGCCGCGCGGGCCAACCGCCATGATTTAGTGATGATGCTTTTAAATCAGTGCTTAAGGATCAGCCTGGTTACCCGCCACATCCCTTTAAAAGATGTTGCGCGAGATTTAAAAAGCGAGGACCTCTATAAGAATATTCTTTTAACACATTGGGCGCTGAAAAGTCTGTTTGCTATTAAGCGCCCGCGTATTGTAGTGGCGGGATTGAACCCTCACGCCTCGGATAACGGGGTTATTGGCAAGGAGGAGAATCGCCTGATCCTTCCTGTATTAAAACGCCTTAAGCATAAATCCATTTCTTTAGACGGCCCTCTCAGCGCGGATGTCGCAATAGCCAAGGCAGCAAAAAATGAATATGATTGTGTGATTGCCATGTATCATGACCAGGCGCTTATACCCTTAAAGCTTCTGGGTAATGCCTCCGGAGTCAACTTGACCGTAGGGCTTCCTTTCATCAGGACTTCGCCGCTCCATGGAACCGCTTTTGATATTGCCGGAAAAGGCCTTGCCCGCGCGGATTCGCTTATTTCCGCAATAAAACTTGCCGTTAAATGCACATTAAACCAAAAAAACGCCTAGGTCAGAATTTTCTCATTGACCCCAACATACAAAGAAAAATCGTCCGGGCCTGCGAATTGCTTCCCACGGATACCGTAATTGAGATCGGTTCCGGCAGGGGTGAATTGACTAAAAGTTTCGCCGGCCAAGTCAAAAGGGTCTTTGCTCTGGAGCTGGATGGCAGGTTGATTGAAACTTTAGAGAATAATCTCCGGGAATATCCCAATGTCAGCGTACTTAACCAAGACGTGCTTAAGGTTGACCTCGGGCCCATCATCCATAATATAGGTAAGGGGGAGTTGGTGGTGATCGGGAATATCCCGTATTATATAACTACCCCTATTATCGAACGTCTTTTTTCTTATAAGGACGCGATAGGCAGGATATTTCTTACAGTGCAAAAAGAATTCGCCCGGCGCATAGCTGCGCCTCCGGGTTCAAAAGAGTACGGGGCTTTTAGTTGTTTCGTGCAGTACCATGCTATACCCGAGATACTCTTTACCATAAATAGGACGTGTTTCCGGCCGGCGCCTAAACCGGATTCCGCCTTCATAAAGCTTAAAATCAGAAGTTCACCTTCTTTTAAAGTGAAAGATGAAGTTCGCCTTTTTAAGATCATCAGGGCCGCGTTCGGCCAAAGGAGGAAAACGCTGCGTAATAGCCTGGAGGGGATAGTCCCTTTAGAGAAGCTGCGGCGTTTTTTTGATAGCTGTACTCTCGAAGAAAATTCCCGCCCCGAGCGGCTTTCCCTGGAAGATTTTATCCGTTTGGCAAATATATAAAATTATCTTAAAAAAAGATTGACAAAGCATTTAATGTAATATATACTTTGCTTTCGGCTTCGTTCGAGTTACTTCCACGTAAAAAATTGGGTAAAAAAGAAAAGAATTTTGGTAAAATTCTTAAGGGTTTTTTTTTAATTATTGAAGGCACCCGTTACCTGTGAATTCGCTGGAGTAGCTCAGTTGGTAGAGCACGTCCTTGGTAA
>JAPLLP010000233.1 GCA_026387515.1 Candidatus Omnitrophota bacterium
AATCCTGCCACCGTATTTTAACCACCCTAGCGGATATCCAGGAGACCTGCGGTTTAAGAGAAGTGGTAGTAGCTAGAGAGCTGACCAAAAAATTTGAAGAAATAAAACATGGCCTGCCTGAAGAGCTCATCAAGTATTTTAAAGATAATAAGCCTCGTGGCGAATTTGTTATAGTCATTTCCCCCGCATAAAGCTGTAAATTCCTCATAGGAAACGTCCAATCTGAAATGTCCAATCTAAGGGACAGTCCCTAAAAGCAACCGCTTTCCCAAAACCCCTGTTTTGGCCTTGAATCACTTACCTATATAAGTATACTTTTAGCATACGGCTGATAAACCAAAAATGTCAAACAAAAACCTATTAACACGCATAATATCTTTTACTATTTGTTTTTTACTGCTATTTGAGCAGTCCGGCTTTGCCCAAATAGCCGGGCAGCTGGACATTTCCCTGCGTTTGGCCAGCCTGCAGCAGGGCCTCACCCAGGAGAAATTCAGGCCCCTACACTTACGCTATCTCTCCTACGACAATATAGCCAACAATTTCAAGCTCCTTCTGGACAAGGGAGACCTGAAGAACCCCCAGACCAAAGAACTCGAGAATGCAACCAAGCAGCTCTTAAACTACTTCTTTGTCGGTGTTTCTCTCCCCAATGACAGCTTCTGGGTAAATCTTCGTCCGGATTCACCCGATAACATCATTGATCCGGAACTTGCCAAGACCGATATCGGCAAGGTCCTTCTGGAAGCAGACCTGCAGCTAAAAAAAGATACTGCCCAGTACACCAATCCGCAGACACTGGAAGGCAAAACCTACTGGACCAAGCTCTACCAGAAAGCGGAAGAGCTCTTTGGCTATGAAGCAGTCACCATCCCCACCTTAACCCGCCCCTGGATCGTCCCCGGAGAGATCATCATCCGGGAGACCCAAGACAATGCCTATATCTACAAGGCCTCACTTAAGGTGATGCTGGAGCAGGATTATCTCAAGGATTCAACCACATATAAATTTGATGACCCCAGGCTTAAAGTCCTCAATGAATACTCCTCTCGGTTGATCAGGGAGTTGATCATCCCCAAGATCACCAAGGAAGTAAACACCTCCAAAAAGTATGCTCCCCTAAGACAGGTTTATTATTCACTCATCCTGGCCCAGTGGTTCAAGAGTAAATACTATGGTAGAGGAGGCCTCTACTCCTGGCTGATCAACAAAAAGAACCTCAATGGCCTAACCGCTAAAACCCCTTATTCCAAAGACACCTACTTTAAGGCCTACCAGGACTCCTTTAACAAAGGAGAATACAGCCTCAAAGAGCCGCAAGCCACGCCCTTTGGCCAGACCATCAGGAGCTATTTTTCAGGAGGAATTAGTGTAGGCCCAGAGGTTACCGCGGCCATGGCCCAAGGAGCAGTGCAATCCAAAAGAAAGCTTCTAGTACAACAGTGGGGAGAAAAGAATTTTGCCGTCAGCATAAACTTCTCCGCAGCCAAGGAAGTAAGCAATATAGGAGAGGGAACATTAACCGTAGAGCCTCTAAGGGAAGTCGGGTTGCCAGCCGGCGCGCCGTCCGCTGTTGCGCCGCGACTGGGCGAAGGTACGTTGGCGCAATATCTAGACAACATAGACGCAAGCGCCAAGCCAGTGCATGTGCAGGCGCGCAAGAAAACACAAGAGATTATCTCCCGAGCCGCGCGCGGCGGAAAGCAGGTTATATTAGAATTCGGCTGCGGACCGGCCAGGACTGCTTATGCGCTTGCTCAGGCCAATCCCGGAACTGGGATTATTGCTACTGATGTATTCAGGCCGCGAAAGCCCAATCTTCTTGTTTATGACCCTTATGCTAAATATACTCAAGGATGGGAGAGCGGGGAGTTGCCGGCGCAGACCGAGCCGTTGTTAAGCGATAATTTAGCAGTGGTTAGGGCTGAAGCGGACATATTGAGATATGTCCCGGATAACTGTCTCGACTATATTCTATTAGTAAATCCTGCCTTTCAGGCGCTGAAGGAGCTTTTTGCCTTGCGTGAAGAATTGGTACGCAAGCTAAAAACCGGCGGAAAAATTATTATCAAGCCAGTAGGTGATTTTAAGGATTGCCTTCCTTATATAGGAGATGGTTTTACTTTCCAGGAGGCCGAATCCGTCTTTTTATCCGTAGACCTAGATAGAGTCTCTGATTTCCCCAGCCGCAGGAAGCCGCAGGTATGGATTAATGAAAAGGCCCAAGAGAATAAACCCGACAATGGGATTTCTCTTTCTCCCCAGTCGCCCAGCGCCGCGGCGCCCACGGTTGTATATGCACAAGCAATGCAGTTATCTACCCAAAATCCCTCTTGCGGGGATTCCGCTATCAAAGACGGGTTAAAAGTACATATTGAAAACCCGGAGCAAGCTAAGGAGTTTGGGGAAAAATTAATAGCCCAGGGCAGGGCAACAAAAAAACAGATTAAATATGGGAGTGGTTCTCCGGTAAGGGTAAGGGGCGAGCCATTACAGGTAATTATTGAGAATGGAATAGGTCTATCCGAGGCTGAACTTTTTAGTTTACTTTGCCAGGCCAAGTATACCGGTTTGGATTGGGATAATCTGCCTACTACGCTGGTTATTGTCTCGCTGGATGCCTCCAGGCATATGGCTGAAGATCATCTCGCCAACGGTTTTATTGGCATAAACCGGGCCTGGAACGATTTTGAAGATGGGGTAAAAGATATTGTTCTTAAAGTAGCTCTGGTACACGAATTCTCTCATGAGTTCTCCGGGCAATCCGGAGAGGCCTTTGAGGCGGAACAGTTCGAGCGGGATGTTGCATATACGCATAAGCTGCTTATGACCAGCGGCGCCGTAAATGCAGCCTCATTTATCCGCACGGTAAAGGGAAAATTTGCTGATGATGCTTTCTTCAATGCCGTCTGTGTCGCCCATTTTAGCAATAATTTTTCTCTCGATTCTTTTTGGGAAGAATCTCTTACCAGGATTTACGCATCAAGGATACGATTCTTTGCTCTGGGGGCCGAGCATCCTTCTGTAGTAATTGATAGCAAGTATCGTTCTATAGTGGTGAACAGTGATGCCCTGGTAGAGAGTATGCAGCGAGACAGGGAATACGAGATCTTTGATCTAATCATTCAAGCGGCCATTCAGAGCGATAAGTTAAGAGGGTCGGGTTTTTATGCTAAGGAAAAGATATGGATCGGTAACGTAGACGCGGCTTTTCTCTTGCGAATTGCCCCTTGGCTGCATGACCGCCTCTTATATCGTTCGCTGGGGCGCCATAGAAAACTTTTTGCAGGGGCAA
>JAPLLP010000341.1 GCA_026387515.1 Candidatus Omnitrophota bacterium
TCTGATCTACCGTATTGATAAGGATTTGATCTGGATCGCGCATCCGGAAGAGATTGTCAAGGAGCCGCTCGATACCAGGGTGTATTATCTAAATAAAGGGGCAGGGCTATTTACGGAATTTTCCCCTATTTCATCCGGGTCATCAGGCGGAGACACGAGCCTGGGTGGCAGCTCCGCTCAGATCACCAAGATCCGTACTTTAGAGGATACTCTGAAAGACGCGATCCCCTGGCCTTCGGATTCCAAGCTGGTTTATGATAAACGCGTGAATGCGCTCTTGGCGCGGAATACCCCGCAGAATTTGCAGATGTTGGAAGATATACTTTTTAGCGTGGATGTTACCCCATATCAGATACTTATTGAGGCCAGGTTCATTGAAGTCGAAGTGGATGATACCAAGGAGTTCGGCTTGGAATGGAAGCTCAATAATGATTTCGCGCTTACCTCGGCAGGCAACAAAGGCGGAGGCGATAAGCTTGTTGTTACAAAGGATAGCGGCGTGGATTTCGCCAGTTTTACCCGGGCTTCGGAAGGGCTAAACCTGACCTATCAAGGGTTGTTGACCAGCCCGCAATTCCAGACAGTTTTACACGCGCTTCAGGAATCCAAAAAGATCAAAACCCTTTCTTGCCCGCGCATAACTACTTTAAATAATCAGCTGGCTACGATGAAAGTGGTTGATGAATGGATTTATCCTACGCGGTATGAGTATGAGATCGTGCAGGTGGATTTAAACGGTGACGGCCTTTTTACCGGGCCGAATGAAACTACTTATAAAAACGTGCCTAAGGATTTCTTGCGGCGCGATGTGGGCATATTGCTCAAGGTGGTCCCATCCATGGGTGCTGATAAAAAGACTATCAGCCTTTCCCTGATCCCGGAAGTAAGCGAAGGTACCGCCGATGGTTTCACTTATGCCGGAGACGTAACGCTCCCGAAATTTACCTCACGCAATCTTTCCACTACGGTTGTGGTGCAGTCCGGAGATACGGTGGTGCTGGGAGGTTTAATCAAAGAGTCTCGCACCAAGACTTTGACCAAGGTTCCGTTTTTGGGGGATCTACCTATTTTGGGCCCGTTCTTTAGGAAAAATTCCGATGCCATTATACGAAAAAATTTATTGATTTTTGTTACCGCGAGAGTCCTTTCTCCTTCGGGGGAGGAGGTCGTGTTAGCGCAGAGCAGAAAGTAACCATGCCAGAGTTAAACCTTGAAGAAAGCATTATAAAAGAGGGGATATTATCGGCCCAGCAGTTGCAGACAGTAAAGATAGAGTTGCAGCGTAGCTCCATTACTTTAGTAGAGGCGATACGCCGCCTGCGCTTTGTCCCCGAAGATACGTTATTAAATTTTTTAAGCAGTAAGCTTAATTTAAAAGTATTTAATTCCGCTGGTTATTTGCCGGACAAGGATATCCTTGCGCTTTTACCGATTGAGTTCTTGTGGGAAAAGAAGGTGGCTCCGCTGTCAAAGGAAAATGATGAGCTTACGGTGGGGGTGCTTGATCCTTTAAATGGCGCGTTATTGGAAGAGTTGCGTTTTCGCACCGGTTTCTTTATCCGGCCTTGTTTAATAAAAGAAGAAGACCTGAATAGCGTTCTCGCAAAATTTTACGACCGTAGAAGCGGTTTGCGAGCCGCAGCGAAGGAAGAGAGCGTAATTGAAAAAGTAAAAGAAGAAGGGTCGTTTGAGCCTTCGGCAATTGAGGCAGCCAACCTTTTGCTGATCCAGGCCATTAAATTTAATGCCTCAGATGTACATATTGAGCCGCAAAGTAAGGACAAGATGTCTTTGCGTTTACGCATAGATGGGGTGCTCAAAGAGATCAGCCCCCCTGATTCCAAGATATTCAATGCCTTTATATCACGCATCAAAATAATGTCCAATTTGGACATTGCTGAGAGGCGTTTGCCGCAAGATGGCCGGTTTAGTTTTACTACAGAAGACAGCACTTTGGATGTGCGCGTTTCGGTAATTCCTACTATCCAGGGAGAAAGTATTGTTTTAAGGCTTTTGAGGCAGAACAAAAAATTGCTTTCCCTGCAAGAGCTGGGCATGTCCAAAGAAAACTTTGAGAAATACAGAAAATTCATCCAGAGGCCTTCTGGGATCATCCTGGTTACCGGGCCTACGGGAAGCGGTAAATCTACTACACTTTATGCGTCTTTATTATCCCTGCAGAGCGTGGAGAAGAATATTATTACCATAGAGGACCCGGTGGAGTATCAGCTGGATTTTGGCCGCCAGATCCAGGTTAACCATAAGATCAACCTGGTTTTTGCCACAGGCCTGCGTTCAATATTAAGGCATGATCCGGATATCATAATGGTGGGGGAAATCAGGGATCTTGAGACCGCTACCATCGCTATCCAGGCCGCGCTTACCGGCCACTTAGTGCTTTCCAGTTTGCACACTAATGACGCTGCTTCGGCAGTCACTCGCCTCATTGATATGGGGATAGAGCCTTTCTTGATTGCTTCTTGTTTAAACGGCGTGGTGGGGCAGCGCCTGATCCGGGTGCTTTGCCCCAAATGTAAAAAGCCAAAAGTTGATACGTCTAATGATCCCGCGTTCGCAGCGATTACTTCTCAAGGCACAGCTACGGGATACGAGACAGGAGGTTGCCAGGATTGCCTGAATACCGGTTTTTCCGGCAGGCTGGGTATCTTCGAGGTGATGGAGATGACTCCTCAGATCGGTCGCAAGACCGTGGATAAAGCTTCATCTGATGAGATCAATGAGTTGTGCCGTAAAGATGGTATGAGATTTTTGCATGATGATGGTTTGGAGAAGGTCCTTGCCGGATCGACCACGCCGCAGGAATTATTGCGGGTAATCGGCGCGCGCATCTCCGCGGGCAAGTAAGAGGGTTTTTTAGTGAGCACAATAACTTTCAATTTATGCCAATTCCCTGCAAGGGCAATTTGTTTCAGATGATATCCCGGGCATAGTAAAAAATACAAAACTAGGCAGGCCACTAGATTTTTTATTAGAGCCCTATATGCTGTTGCCTTCGCTTAATTATATAATGGTAAAATTGCATCCCATGCCGTATCATCTTACCAATATTTTGTTGCATATCGTAAATACCATTTTTGCTTTCATGTTCTTGGGCCTGTTTTTTAAGACTGAATCCGCATTCCTGGGGGCTTGTTTATTTGCCGTTCATCCTATCCATGCCGAAGCAGTATCTTGGATATCAGGCAAGCCTTATCTCATATTGGGGTTAGCTATTTTCTTAAGTTATTTTTTCTATCATTGGGCCGTTCAGCAAAAAGACAAATTATCATTAAAATTCTACATTTTGAGCTTAACTGTATTTTTATACACCTTGGTCAGTTCATATTCATTTTATCTGTTTTTTGTACCTTTTCTAGTATTGTGCGACCTGGTCTTGGCAAGGTGGCAAAGAACCTGGAAATTATGGATACCCTTTTTTCTCATAGCGGCAGTAAGGGTGTTTATGGCCAGGGTTGAGCTAAGCGGAAGGCTGCATTACGTGGTAAAAGAGATGGGGTTAAACCAGGCAGAATGGACAAATCCAATCAATAATATGGCATATTCTCTATATTCACATTTTGGCCTGTTGGTCTGGCCGGAGAAATTGTCCATTTACCATGAGCCGGCAGTTATTGCTTCGCTGACACTAAAAATAATCTTAGGTGTCCTGTTTATCCTGCTGGTGTTTTCGCCTATTATCTTTAAAAAGGCCAAAGAGGTTTTTCTAGCGCTTGGTATATTCGTTTTATTCCTCGCGCCTACTTACAGCCCTGTGCCTTTTAGTTGGTTGTTTGCGGAGAGGTATGTTTATTTTCCGGCTATCTCTTTAAGTATTATTTTGGTGTTTTTATATGAAAAATACGCACAGAAATGTCCAAACAGAAGACATTATGCCCTGGTAGTTTTTTTATTGATTGTAGCCGCATACGCAGCCAGGACCGTGGCGAGAAATGAAGATTGGCAGACTCCGGGAAGGTTATGGAGGCAGACTGTGGCAGTATCCGACCTTTCTCCGCGTGCGCACAACAATATGGGAGATACCTATGGCCAGGAGGGCAATACTGCCGGGGCAATCAGGGAATTTAAGCGGGCAATAGAATTGAGGCCTGATTACGCCGACGCGTACCACAACCTGGCCAACACTTATGAGTCACAGGGCTCGTCGGAAGAAGCGATAAAATACTATCTACAGGCGGTAAATTATAACCCCGGGCTTTTTGAGTCGCAGTATAACCTGGGGCTTATTTATTTAAATAAGGGTGATAAACTCGAGGCAATAAGGTATCTCACCAGGGCAAAAGAGCTTCATCCCGACGATCCAGAGGTAAGCACAGCCTTAAATATGGCCTATAAAAGATAAGAATTACAAGACAAATGCCCCCAATCCTATCGCACCTTGGCATGAAGGATTGCCAAGTGCGCCCTTCTGGGGCGGATGGATTGGAAAATAAGCGACTTATTTTTTGCATTTTTTTGTTTTATCGGCTATAGTTTATATAGGGGTATGTATTATATATAGGAAAGTAATTAATTATATAATGACAAAGTCAAATCTGAAAAATAGCAAGAGAGGATTCACTTTGATCGAAATAATGATTGCTGTTTCTATATTTACTGTACTTATGGGTATTATGGCAGGTATCGTTATGGGGTTGTTTAAGACCATGCGCCAGGGTGAGGATATCTTGAATAAAGAACAGAGACAAAGGATGTGTTTTTCCCGTTTAAGCAGGGATGTATCCAGCTTGGCTAAAGGCAGCCCTCCAAACTTTACTTTTATGGGTGGACAAAACAGTTTTTTTTTATCTCGGCAAGGGAAGACAGTTTGGTGGAGGCCAGATATAGTTTTGTTCCTGGCAGTTCAAATATTATGCGTTACTATGATACGGTGGTGGACTACGATGAAAATACGTATCAGTCAAGTGAGATATGCCTGGATAAACTGGCAGACTGTAAATTTAGCTATTATGACGGCACAAACTGGAAAGATATTTGGGATAAGGATGCAGGGAGCCATCCGAGCATGGTGAAGGTTATCTTTAGGTTCAATGATGAGGCAAAAGAGAGGGAATTCGAAGTGAATATACCGGTGAGCCCATGATAAAATATAAACGCCGTAGTCGCATAGGGGGCCAATCGCCCGCCATTCTGAAAAGGATGGCGGGTTTTTTATTTGCCTGTTTTAACAGAAATAAAAGATTATTTATATTAATAACTTATGTATTTTTAATGAGTTATCCCAGTTACATAATTAATACTAATTATGCGGCCGAAAGTGGCAGTGCTAATTACTCCATAGACCTCTTTACCATAGTCAACGGCTCAGGCAGCGCTACTTCGAACAACGTGGTGCTGGATCATTCTGTTATGGGTGATATAGTGGCCACGACTCAGATGACCAGCGTAAAGTTCGGGGTAAATACCGGACAGGTTGCTCTTATGCAGGCTTTTATGGAGACCAAATTGAATATTATTTCTGACCTTAGGGCGCTCACCAGCGTTTCGGGTTCTGCTATTAAAGAAGTCACCTGGCAGAAAGATAATAGCCCCTATTTTTACTGGCACATAGATCCTGTCCAGGGGGGCCTGCTTAAAGGTGTTTCCGTAGCCTTAGACAATACGCCTGATGATACCATAGATACCGATAATGATTTTTACCAATTTGCCGATAACGCTATCACTTCAGGCAAGCATATCTTTTATGTGACTCCGGTTATCCCCAGCGGCCTATACGCGGATAACATGCTTAAATTTGAGATCTGGGTGGATACCGAAGTGCCAGTAATAAGTAATGCCTTGCCGGTGGCCGGTTCTCTGACCTCAAACGGCAAAATACCAATAAGTTGTTTATTATCAGACCCGGATTCCGGGCTAAACCTGACCACTACCAATTTAAGTTTGAATGGCAGCAACGTTACATTCTCTTATGACCAGAAAAAACAAACTCTTCAGTATGTGCCTTCATCCGCATATGAGGAAGGAAGGAATACCGTCTTATTAACCATATATGATAATGTGGGTAACTATGTTACTAAAGGCTGGGATTTTCTTGTGGATACCCAGCCGCCGTCAGGGAGCCTGCTTATTAATAATGGCGAAAAGGTGACTCCTTCGGGCCGGGTCTATTTGAATCTTGAAGCCAATGATTCCGTGTCCGGAGTGAGGAATGTTTATATCTCCAATGACGGTGTTTTTGACATGGAATTAAATCATCCCTATCCTTATAATTCTATAATTTCAGATTGGTTGTTATCCGACCCCGGAGTTGATGGCACTAAGACCGTATATGTGAAATTTGATGACCAGGCAGGGAATCTTTCTGAGGTTTATAGCGCCAGCATAGAAGTTAAACTTCTTACTCCCGACACTAGGATTATTTCCGGCCCGGCCAGCACGACCAATGAAACAGGCGCCGAATTTAGATATGAGGCGACAAAGCTTGGTTGTAAATTCAGCTATAAGCTTGATAACGGCGAATGGTCCGTCTGGTCAACTCTGCAGTCGATAGATTTTACCGGATTATCATTAGGCAACCATTATTTCTACGTTAAGAGCGCTTTGGACTTAAATGGAAACGGGGAGCTAGGGCCCGACGAAGAGGATCCCACTCCCGCTCAGTGGGTATGGACGATAACCAGCGAAACCGAATTAGGAAAACAAAAACGTAAGACGCTGTTCTGGCGCCGATAAAAAATGGAGGGCAAAATGAAAAAGATAATGACTAAGCAGGCAGGGTTTAAATCGGTGATGACATTCTGTTTCTTTATTATCGCGCTTTTGTTCTTCTGGGATACTGTCTTTGGAGAAGTAGCCAAACAAATATCCTTTCAGGCCAGGATCACCAGGAAGGATAAGACCATGATATCCGGCAGTCTTAACGTGATTTTCCGCCTATATACCGCGGAAACCGGTGGAGAGGCCGTCTGGACAGAGACCCAACCTGTTACTGCGGATAGCTCGGGTATAATTTCTTGCTACCTGGGCAGTGTAACAGTTTTTCCCGACGCCATTGATTTTAATACCACATATTACATTTCGTTGGATGTAGACGGTGACGGGGAAATGTCTCCGCGTATAAAGCTGGTGCCGACTCCTGCGTCCTTAAACACCAAGCTCTTTGACGGTTTGGCATCGACAACATTTTTACGCGCAGGGGAGATGGAATTAACCGGTCCTTTTACCCAGGATTATTCCGGTATCGACCATCATGCTATGAGTATAACCTTTAATCCCGCATCAGGCAGTTACAATGCCGTGGACATAAATTATGGCACTGCCGGAGGCACAGGAGCTGCCCTTAAGGTGACGCAAAACGGCATCGGAGATATCATGCAGTTGAATTATGACGGGACTCCGCGTATGGTGGTGAAGATGACCGGTAATGTCGGTATTGGGACTACCGCGCCCGGAGCAGCTTTAGAGGTTGCCGGCCAGGTTAAAATTACTGGAGGTTCCCCAGGGGAAAATAAGATATTGACTTCAGATGCCAACGGCCTTGCGTCTTGGGCAAGTTTAGGCGCCACCACTATCGATAATAATTCGCTTGATTTCATCAAGTTCGTTAACAATATGACCCTGGATGCTTCGACGGACGTGGCCTTGGGTAATTATAACTATACCCTTAGCCTCGGAGGTACCGGTAAAGTCGGCATAGGAACGACCGCTCCGGCTCAGGCGCTTGATGTTAACGGCACAGTGCAGATGACCGGATTTAAAATGCCTACCGGCGCAACTACCGGTTATGTACTTACTGTCGATACAAACGGCGTGGGTAACTGGACGGATGTTTCTTCCACTGCCGGCCCTTGGGTGCTTCAAGGTGGTAATGTGTATCCGGATAGCACTTCTTATAATGTAGGGATTGGGACAGCCAGCCCCGGTTCTGCGTTGGATGTAAAAGGCACCTTACGTTTGTCAGGTGCTACCTCGGGTTATGTGGGCATTGCTCCCGCGGCTGTTGCGGGCTCAACAATCTATACCCTCCCGACGGCAGCTCCGGGAAGCGCTGCTTTCTTAAAAGGCGCAACTGATGGCGCATTGAGTTGGGATACCAGCACATATTTAACTCAAGTTACAGAGCATAATCTTTTATCCGGCACCCACGGGGATACAACCGCGGCATCAGCAATACTGGGAGATTTGATTTACGCTGGTGCAACTGCTAAATGGAACAGATTGGCCGGGAATATTACCGCCACCAAGAAATTCCTCAGCCAGACCGGCACAGGGGCCGTATCAGCGACTCCAATCTGGGAAGCGCTTTCTTTAACGGATTTACCCACGATTAATCACGGGTCTTTAGGCGGGCTAACCAACGATGACCATACCCAATACACGCTTTTGGCAGGTAGGTCAGGCGGGCAAACCCTTATTGGCGGCACTGCCGTGACTGATAACCTTATTTTAAGGACTACTTCCGGCGTTGGCGCAAGCGGCGCTAATATGGTTTTCCAGGTCGGCAATAATGGCGCAACGGAGGCGATGCGGATAGCTAATTCCGGAAAAATCGGTATTGGTAATACCAATCCTGCCGCGGGTCTTACCATAGGCACAGGTACCATAGACAACGCAACCTCTGGCAACGACCTCTATGTGGCGGGAAAATTAGAAGTGGATGGTTCAGTTTGGTTAGGGGATGCCACCGCAGATAGTATTACTGTTACTGGGGTCCTAAATGCCCCAAGCACCAACTTTACAATTGCGGATTTAAATGTTAGCGGTAATACTGTTTTAGGCGATGCCTTAAGCGACAGCGTAACTTATAAGGCGGCTTCATTCGCATACGATAATGCTTCGACCGTAAGTTTACCTACCTCTACTACTGCTTTAAATTTTCAAAACGGCTTATTAAATTTAGATTCTTCTAGAGAGAGAGTAGGAGTGGGCACAACGGCACCCGGAGCGCTTTTGGATGTGCAGGGAGCGGCGCAGTTTGGCACGGGGGATGTTGATCTTATTACCGCGGCAGGAAAAATCGCTGGCATATCCACCACTTATTTTGCTTCTTTAAACGGCGCTGCCTTGACTAACTTGAATCCAGCCAATATTGATACCGGCACCGCAACCATTGATATAAACGGTAATGCCACTACCGCTACTACTTCTACGAACCTCGCATCAGGAAGCGCCGGAGCCATTCCTTTCCAGTCCGGGGCCGGGACTACTACGTTTAATGCCAGCAATCTTTTCTGGGATAACTCCAGCAAATACCTCGGTCTAGGCACCTCTAATCCCGGAAAGACATTAGACGTGGCAGGCGCGATCCGCACTAACAATCAACTTATTTCAACCGTTGCCACAGGCACTGCGCCTCTGGCAGTATCTTCAACTACCGTAATTGCCAACCTTAACGCGGACCAATTGGATGGTAGCGATGCCACTGCTTTTGCCGCTGCCAGCCACAATCACTCCGCAGCGGACATCACCTCTGGTCTGTTGGCCTTGAGCGTGGGCGGAACTAATAATAATACTTATACCCAGAATAAATTCCTTGCCTATGACGGCAGTAAACTTGCCTCTACCGTATATGACAACACTTCTTTTGCAGCCGCTGATCATAACCACTCTGGAACATATGAAGTCCCGCTGACATTCTCTACGGGCTTGACCCGCGCGGTCAACACCATAACAGCCAATCTTTCTACGGGGTTAGCAGGAGGCCAATCGGTAATCGGTGGTACTGCCGCAGCGGAGAATCTTACGCTTAGCTCAACTGCTCATGCTACCAAAGGCAACATTGTACTCGGCACCTCTGCGTATGATGAGGCGAATAATAGATTAGGTATCGGCATGGTTGCGCCTTCGGCAAGATTAGAAATAAAGTCCGCGGGCACAGGCACTGGTTTTGCTTTGCGCGTTACTGACGCTGATAGCACGGATAGATTAGCTTTATTAGATAATGGTAATCTAGGTATAGGTACTACTGGTCCCGGAGCAGCCCTGGAAGTTTCCGGCCAGATTAAGATTACCGGAGGTATCCCCGGTGAAAATAAAGTTTTGACTTCCAACGCAAATGGCTTAGCCAGCTGGGCAAGCGCAGGATCTACAATCGATGCCAACGCTTTGGACTATGATAAATTCAAAGATGCTATGACTTTAGATGCTGCTACCACCGTTGCCTTCGGTAATTACGATTACATCTTTAATCTTAGCGGTACCGGAGATTTTCGCGCTCAGGATAACGGAACGGATGTGCTTATCGTGAAGAACACCGGTAATGTCGGCATCGGGACCACCAATCCTATATCCAAACTTGCGGTTACCGGAAAGATTACGGTAGCCGATGATGTTAATGCTGGCGATTCTGATGGTAAGATTTATCTTGGCAAAGATAGTGGCGATTCCACCGAAGGTACTCCGGAAAACGGATCGCAGTATATAATGTGGGACGATAATTATTCCGTCGGCTCCACTAGCCCCAAGACCGGCTGGATGTATGTGTCAGGCGGGTTATCCGCGACCAGTATAAATATACGTTCTACAAGCACCCTGGTTATCGGCGAAGGCGATACTGCTCAAACCATGAGTTATAGTCCTACCGGCGGTTCAGGCGGTGCAGGAGCATTTACTTTTTCTAAGGAAATCGTGGCCACCGGTTCAAGCCCTACCTATGTGAGCTTTGCCAAAAAGAATGATACCAGCTCGTTGTTTGCCCTGAAGTTTAACCCGGATGTTACTCCCAAGACCTTAAGCTTGGTACAGGTAGAGAATCCGAGTGACGCCAATAACAGGGTTGAAACTACTTTGTTTGAGGTTGCCGCAGGCGGCCGGGTCAAGACTGAATATTCAAACCTCGTACACAATTCTTCCTTTGAGGCCTTTAGCTCTCTGGAGACGTTCCGTGATACAGGCTATACCGCTGCCGGAGCGTTCCAACATACTTCCGCGGTCGCGGAAGAAGGCGGTTGGCAGGGGTTTGCCCCGGATGAATGGCAATGGGTTTCCGGGCGCGTGTTCCAGCATTCCCCGATGATGCTTGCCGGAAAAACTTTACAGGATATGAATTTCTCTAGCGACGCTTATCACGGAGTAAGTGCAGTTTCCCTTCAGGACAGTAATCTTTCTAGCGCTTACAGCCACAGTAATATAGCGGGTACGATTAGCAATGATGGCGCGATCAAGCAGACCTTAGCCAACCTTAAGCCTGATACTTGGTACGCCGTGGCAGCAAAGGTAGCGATCATGGGCACTAATAATAATACCAAGGCCTTTTTGGAGATTGACGGAGCAGATACCACTGATGCCGGAGGAGGGGGATTAAAGCCTATGGGAGCCAGGACTGCCAAGGCCATTAGCACAGACGACTTTCCTGTTGGGACAGACAAGTCTAAGTGGAATGATCTAATCGGGATATTTAAAACTTCGGCAACCAGCACTACCGTGGATTTATATCTTATCTGCCAGCAGTCAGGAAGCGTGAATATCGGTTCGGGAACCAGTATGCCTGACGTCTGTCGCTTTGACGCAGTGCAGGTGGTGGCAGGTAAATCCGTGCCGGAATTTACCTCTAACTCTATTGTGGATTCTGGCGACCAGACCCTTTACGGTATGCTGCGTATAGGCCGCACTACAGATAGCGCCTCAGGAGGCGGCGGCGGTATTTTAGCAGTTGACCGTTATGTAAGGACACGCGGTGTGGAATTCTTTAGGGAAGACCCAGGCTTCACTGGTAAGGCCGGCGGTACCGGTATGGTCGGGCCTGCGAACCCAGTGGTTTATAACTCTGCCGGAGCTACGGGTAGCCTTACTTTGACCGTGGGAGGCGTTTACATGAATTCTCAGCCCACGCAGTATCGCGTGACTATCACGCAGGGCGGGGAAGGGACAAATAGTTTTATTTGGAGTAAGCGCAATATGGGCGATTTGAACTGGAACACGTCCAGCGGGAACCTGCCTGTTTCTGCTTCCATGACTACTATTGATTCCGGAGTATGGGTTATGTTTAATGAGACCACCGGAGGCAATATGAATGATCAATGGATTTTTGATGCCATGGGAAGCAATATGCAGACTTCCTATAATTCCTTTCATCAGAATTCAGCCTATACGCCTAGCGACGCGCGTATATTTGTCGATCCTTATACCAGTAAACTTACTTTTCAGGATGGCGCCAAGCGCGTGACCTTGGATGATATCACGCGAGATATATCTCAAACGGCAATGGTTCAACCGCCGACATTTTCCGGAACAGGTTATTTATCCATGAGCGCGTATTTTACAAACCCGGCTTCATATTCCGGGACCGGAGGGAGTTACGAGGTAAGTATTGATACGGATCGTACAACTGGCTCGAGTTTACCTGATACCATTAAATGGCGCAAGACTACCAGCGCTACTTATACTGCCACGGGCATACCTATTCCTCAGAATGGCACGCCGATCTATTTAGGCTCAGAAGGTATTACTATTCAGTTTAATGGTTCGTCTTCCTGGTTATACAACGAAGGCAAGGCCGGGGATATGTGGAGATTTAACGTGCTGCCGGGGTCGACTACCAGCACTACAGGCAAGGTCACCAGCCTTAATGGGCTGGCCGGCCCGGTGGTTTTAAGTAATGGCGGCGGCGTTATAGTCAACGCATCCGGGAATACTATTTCGTTATCTGCTGATGTGGCGGGGGTTGATACTAAAAAAGTAAAAACTAATTTGGCAGATACGGTAGAAGGTTATCTTTCGGATGAAATTAACTCGGGATTAGGTATAGCCAAGAGTATCAGCGGCGCCGGAGGAGATACTAAGCTGGTTATGGGAGTTGATGCTACGGTAGTACCTCAGTTAGGGGCGAATAATACTTTTACCGGGAATAACACTTTTACTTCAAATTCTGCTTCAGCGATTACAATTAAACCTTTGTTAGCTCCAGTAGCGAACACCAGTCTTTTGAATATTCAGTCAACAGCCGGGGCCACGCTGTTTAACGTAGACGCCGAGGGAGATGTTGCAGCCAACAGCCTGCTTTTGAATACCGTTTTAGCGGATACCAATCTTTCTACCAATGTTACTTTGCAGGGGAACTTATTTAATGGCGCTAACAAATTAGTGCAGTTGGACGGGACAGGTAAGCTTCCTGCATTAGACGGCTCTGCCTTAAACTATTTAACTGCCACTAATATTTCTTCAGGCACGCTAAATAATGCCAGGTTAAACGCTAATGTTTCACTCTTAGGCCAGAGCATAGAAGGCAATGAGATCGCCGCAGGCACTATCATGGATGTTAATGTAAACAACAATGCCGCCATCTCCGGAGCTAAGATCAATCCGGTTTTTGGTAACCAGAATGTTATCACTCAAGGTAATGTGGGAATAGGTACGACTAATCCTAGCGCCGCGCTCCATGTTTCAGGCGGAAGCGTGCGTATAGATGCAATGTCCATCTCCGGCTTTGTGAAGAATGATGCTAATGGTGTTTTGTCGGGAGGAAATCCCATTGATCTTGCCAACGATATAACTACCGCGGATTTGGTTAATGGTGTTGGCATTGCCATGAGCGGCACGCTTACTCGCAGGATTGTAGGAGCAGGCGATGTCACGGTCAAGGTTGCTCCTGAAGTTCCCACAATGGTTGATAGCGATACAAATATTATTGGAAGCCTGGCGAACAATAAATTGACCCTCTCTTGGTCAGGGTTGCTTCCTGTTTCTAGAGGCGGTACCGGAGCTTCCGCCGCTGATGTCGCAAGGGCTAATTTAGGGTTGGGTTCTATAAGCGTCCAGAACGCGGATAATGTAAATATCACCGGCGGAAGTTTAAGCGGCATAAGCTCCCTCGGGATTGGTACTGTTGTCGGCCCATCTGCAAGATTACAGATCCAGGCCGCAGGCACAGGAACAGGCTTTAGTTTAAAGATACTGGATTCCACAGGCGCAGATAAATTAGCGGTCTTGGATAACGGCAACGTAGGTATTGCTAATACCAGCCCCGTATTCAAACTTGATGTGGCAGGAGATATTAATATTTTCGCTAATAATAAGTATAGGATTAACGGTTCGCCATTGTCTGCCGCTGATATCGGCTTAGGCAATGTCAGTAATGAACCTCAGATTCCCAGGTCTATCGGCACCACCAAAGGCGACATGATTGTTTATACCGCGGATTCCACCCCTGCGAGATTAGGGGTGGGTTCTAATAATTTTGTCCTGACTGCAGATTCTACTCAGCCCGAAGGCGTGAAGTGGGCAGCTGCCGTTACGCCGGTAACCTCGGTATTCGGAAGGACCGGAGCGGTACTCGCGCAGGACAATGACTATACCTGGGCCCAGATTGACAAAAGCGCATCAAAATTAACTGATATCGTTAACCGTTCTACTACCGACTTACCCGAAGGTAATAATCTTTACTATACCCAGAGTAGGTTTGATACTGCCTTCTCAGGCAAGACCACTACTGACTTAACCGAAGGGAACAATAAATACTATACAGATACCAGAGCCAGGGCTGCACTAT
>JAPLLP010000310.1 GCA_026387515.1 Candidatus Omnitrophota bacterium
AAATCAGCCCTTATTGGGCCAGAATCGGCTTTGATGGCCAGGCAAACCGGTTGGGTTGGACAGCAGAGAATCTTGAATGGATATTTAACCATCCCGAAACAGTAGAAAATATATTAAAAGATGCCAAGGATATCCGCGATAGATTTAAATATATTATCTTCTGCGGAATGGGCGGGTCGGGTTTGAGCGTGCAGGTAGTCAAGACTACCTTTGGCGAAAAAGAGCTAAAGTTGTACAGCCTAAGGACTACGGATCCCGCAGTTATTGCTGACATTTTAGAGGATATAACAGACGTTGAGGGCAGTTTAGAAGTCGGGCTTAATAAGGCTTTAGTTATCGCTATCTCAAAATCAGGAAAAACCCAGGAAACCGTTTCCCATAAGAAATATTTTGAAGGCCTCTTTGCTAAATTGTCCATAGATATTAAAGAGCATATGTGGGTGATTACTGATAAAGGTTCTCCTATGGATACAGGGGGTTATCTGCAGAGAGAAATACAACTTAACGGCAAGGGCGATATAGGCGGGAGGTTTACCTCGCCGGCTACGGTTATATTCCTGCTGCCTTTGGCTTTAGTTGCGCCTGAAAAGGTATGGTTGATTCTTAAGCAGGCAAAGGAGATGAACGCGGTAAAGAATGTTGAGCAGGATATCTTTTTACGGCTGGCTGCTTACTTATACTATATGGCAGCAAAGCAAGGCAAGGATAAAATCACCATGTTTATGCCGGGCGCGCTAAAAGAATTTCCTCTCTGGGCAGAGCAGCTTTTTGAGGAGTCACTGGGCAAGGATGGCAAGGGTGTCACCCTTTTTTACGGGGAAGAGATAACCGTTCAGGATTTAAAACCGGCAAACAAAAATGACAGGGTGTTCTTTAGAATAAATTTAGGAGAAGAAAGGGTTAACAGGGAATTATGGGATTATCTTTTAGCTAATGGTTATCCTGTCTTTGAGATAAACATAGAAAATATAGACTCGATAGGCGGTTTAATGCTGGGATTAGAGAGGACGGTAGCAGCTATCGCTTATCTCTGGGATATCTGTTTTGTTGACCAGCCGGCGGTGGAAGGGTATAAAAAGGCAACCGCAGAAGTCATGGCTAATTTAAAGCCCGGAGAAAAAGTAGAAGTTTCCCGGGAATGGAGATTCGCTGAATTTAAGGGTTTAAAATTATACTTTAGCCCTCTCTTTGATACAGGCGTTGTAAGCGAGGATGAGTTAAGGATAGAGGTCAAAAAGCTGGGAGGAGAATTTAGCGATGCTTGTTGTGTTTACGCGGCGATAATTAACATACTAAGCAGAAAGCCGGGCTTTGAGGCGGTTGAGCTTACTTCTTATGGGAGAATGCGCTCCGGGCTTTTCAAGATAATGCAGGAGACCCGCACCAACATCTTTACCCAGCTTTTCAAGATGCCTTCAAAATTAGGGGAAGGCCCGGATAAAAACCATTCTTATCAACAAAATATAGAAGATGGCAAGAATATGTTTTTCTCTACCTACATTATGCCGCTGGATATGGAGCAGCCTCAGGCCTTGGAATACGATGATAATCTTATAAAGGCGCAGGCTATCGGGACGGTAATCTCTATGGTAAGAAAACTAAGGAAGGTTGTGCTTATTACTGTGTATGCCGATAATGACTCTGAGCAGGAAGAGAATATCAGGGAATTCTTCGCCAGGGCTGGCAGGTATTCAGATGCGTCCTCGCACTATATTAAAACTCTGAAAATGAAAGACTGGGGCCTGCGTGAAACCGGCGTTGAACCGTTACCGATTCCCGAATCCGATCGGCGGGAAAAAAATTCCCAGAAAGGTTCTGCCTCGTTATTTTTCCTTGATTTCTTAATGCGTCAAAAGAGAATATACCGCATTGACCTGGGGGATGTGATCATAACTTCGCAAGGGTTACAGGATATAACGGTTCTGGATAAGCTGCCATTTTATTATAGAGAAAGATTCCTGCAGATAATTAATTTTGTCGCGCATTGTATTGACGGCCCTCCGTTGAGATTAAATATCCTCATTGAACCTGCATCAAAAAATAATCCCTTCATCTGGTACGCCCTCGGAGAAAATCTCATACATATACAGGCATCTATTCTTACCGATGCCATACCCCTGCATTACGCTTACTTTGCTAGCCGCCGCGAATTTATCCAGCGCGCCTATAAGTGGGAAATGGAAAAGGCATTTCTTGAAGATTTGGATGCCACGGTCGGTTATGAGACAGGTCTTTTTAAATTTTTATTTTTCATTTTAAAGAAAACGCTTTCCCGGGTAATTGAAAATGAAAAAAGAGAAATGGACGCTTACTATAAAAACGGCCTTAGCGCCTCCTCAAAAAAATCCGGGAATCTTTCAGAGGAAAGATTAAGAGGCATTATAGAGCAGGATCCTTTGCCAAAAGCACTTG
>JAPLLP010000084.1:0-1707 GCA_026387515.1 Candidatus Omnitrophota bacterium
AATTCTCCCAAGTCCGGAAAATTCAGAGAATCGTTAAAAAATCTGCATGAAGAGATGCACATTTTCAGACATAATAAAAAAACAATCATTATTAATATCGCGATATCTATTCTTATCCAGTCGGTTGCCCCGGTATCTGCCTATATCGTAGGTTTGTCTCTTGGAGTTAATATAAATCCCATCTATTACTTTATATTTTTGCCTATAGTAGGAGCGATTACCTTGTTGCCTATATCTATAGGGGGTTTGGGCTTGAGGGAGAATATGACGGTGCTTTTTTTAGCCAAGGCGGGCGTGGCCAAAAGCGCAGGCCTGGCTATCTCGCTGATCAACTTTTCTTTTATCGTGGTCTACGCTTGTATAGGAGGCCTCATCTATGTCTTTGGAATACGTAATAGACGCCTACAACGTGATACATCATCCACTATTCGACAGGATTAACGATGAACATCTAAGCCCGCGCCTTAAATTATTGGCGTCTATACGCACCGGGCGTTTAACCGGCAGCGGGCGTAATAAAATAATAGTGGTTTTTGACGGATACCCGGAAACACACTATGTAAGGGATGAAGATCTTTCTGCCCGGATCGAGTATTGCCGTCAAAAGTCCGCTGATGAGCGTATGGTTGAAGAATTCCTGAATCCCATTTTGCTTAAAACTATCCCGCCGGAACATGAATTGACCTATACCCAGAAACACAAGATAAACCAGGAACTTAAAAAAATTTGGCTAAAATAACTCCTCTAAAACAAGACTACCTTAAATTCCTCGGTACTGCCGGGGCGCGTTTTGTGATGATAAAACAGCTGCGTTCTTCAGGCGGGCTATGGATTTCTTGCTCCGGAACAAACCTGTTGGTTGACCCGGGGCCGGGCAGCATTGTTCGATGCGCGAGTTCCCGGCCGAAATTAGACCCTTTAGGCCTGGATGCGATCATACTGACCCATTGTCATCTTGACCACTCCGGGGATGTTAATGTGATGATCGAGGCCATGACTGAAGGAGGTTTCAAAAAGAAGGGGATTGTGTTTGCTCCTCCGGAAGCCTTGGGTAGAGGTTCGGTTATTTTTAGTTACCTTAGAGATTTCCCCGAGAAGATAGAAGTACTTTCTCCCAGAAAAAAATATAAGGTGGGAAAGTTTGTTTTTGAAACTTCCATGCCGCATATCCATCCTATTACTACCTTCGGGCTTAAATTCCGCATAAAAAACACCAGCGTTTCCTTGCTCACCGATACCAGGTATTTCCCTGGCCTTACGGATTTCTATAATACCGATATCCTTATAATCTCGGTTGTTTTTGCCGAGCCGCGTCCGGACATAGATCATTTAAGCCTTGCCGACGCGCAAATTTTGATAAAAAAAATAAGGCCCAAGAAAGCGATCTTGACGCATTTTGGCATGACTATGCTTAAGGCCGGGCCCCGCAATCTGGCTTTAGAGCTGACCCGCAAAACAGGCATTGAAGTGCTGGCGGCCTATGACGGTATGACTCTTGATTTTCCAGAGTCATAGAAAGGGTGATATGTCAAAAAAAATCGGGAAAATCAAAGGATTCTTAGGGAGTTTCCGCACCAGGGTTATGCTTACCCTGGTTTTTTCTTTATTTTTGGTAGTAGGATTAAGTGATCTTTTTATCTATCGATTCAGCCTGAAGATGCAATTTGGTCAATTGAGAGAAACTCTGGAATCTATTGCTAAGACTTC
>JAPLLP010000084.1:1751-2803 GCA_026387515.1 Candidatus Omnitrophota bacterium
GCTAAGACTTCTTCCCTGATGATCGATGGTGATGCGCTTAAGCAGATTCCCCTGGATAAGTCCGGGGTGAATACTCCGCAATATCAGCTTGTTTATCGACAATTGAAAAGGATTAAAGAAGCCAATCCGGCGATAAAGTTTATCTATACTATGGCTAAGACTGATCGCCCCGGGGTTCTACAGTTTATCGTTGACCTTAACCCGGTAATGAAAACAAGCAGGAGGAATACCCTAACCGCTTTCCCCGGAGACAGGTATTACGCTTTTCGTTTTCCCGATATGCTCAAAGGTTTTTTTGGGGCTTCGGCAGATGAAAAGCTCATGGTTGATGAATGGGGAACGACCCTTTCCGCGTATGCCCCTATTCGGGATCAGGGAGGCAATGCGGTAGCTATAATAGGCATAGATATGGCAGCCGGCGATGTTTATGCGCTTCAAAAGCAGGTCCACTGGCGAGCCTTTTTAGTAATGATAATAGGGTTTATTATTTCCATAGGTTTAGGGCTATTACTCTCCAGTAGGATCACCGAGCGTATTGAAAAACTGGTTGAAGGGACTCGCAGGATCTCTGAAGACGACCTGAATTATAATGTGAAAGTAGAAGGCCATGATGAGATAAGCGAATTAGCGGAGTCCTTTAATAACATGGCCCGGAATCTCTCTGAGTCCAAAAAACGGCTGCAGGATTATTTCTTTCGGGTGGTGCAGTCTTTGGTGCGTATACTGGAAGCAAAAGACGAATACACCCGTGGCCATTCGGAAAGGGTTGCTGATTACGCAAAAACTATCGCACTGGGTATGGGCTTTTCAGAAGTGAAGGCAGAGGTATTGAAGAAGGCGGCCCAACTGCATGATATAGGCAAGCTGGTGATCCACGAAGAAATACTCAACAAGAAAGGCGCGCTTACCGAAGAAGAGTGGAAAATCATTAAAGAACATCCTTTATTGGGCGAAGAAGTGCTCAAGCCGGTTTTCCCGGATGAGGATATGCTGGCTATGGTTAGGTCACACCATGAACGCTATGATGGAAACGGCTATCCGGATAATATCAA
>JAPLLP010000110.1:0-1132 GCA_026387515.1 Candidatus Omnitrophota bacterium
CTTGAGGCCGGGGATTTTGCGATCTGTAAAGTGGATTTTACCTTTGGTCAGGATGGTACATCTGCGATAATTATCGATAGAATAAAGGAGTTAGGCGTCACGGTTCCTAAGACGGAGTTCTGCATGGTTATCGATCATAGTGCTCCGTCACCCAGCGAAGGAGTTTCGCGGGTGCACAAAAAAATGCGCGAGGCCAGCCGGCAATATGGAGCAGAGCTTTATGATATCGGATGCGGCGTGTGTCATCAGGTTATCCCTGAATCCGGTAGGGTCATTCCCGGATACTTGGTTCTGGGAGCGGATTCACATACCTGTACTTACGGGGCCTTGGGTGTATTTTCAACTGGCGTTGGTTCAACGGATCTGGCGGTTACCCTGGCTAACGGGAGAAATTGGTTCAAGGTCCCGGAGACCTTTAAGGTAGCAGTCAAAGGGAAATTGCCCAAGGGGATATTTGCCAAAGATATAATACTTTATATTATTACACAAGTGGGTGCTTCAGGTGCTACGTATAAGGCAGTGGAATTTAGCGGTCCGATAATTGATTCGTTGGATATGGACGGCCGTTTTACTATCTGCAATATGGTGGTGGAGATGGGGGCAAAATGTGGTTTTACTCCTGTAGACAAAAAGGTAATTGATTGGTTATCAGGCCTTGGCGTTAATATTAAAAAAATTAAACCGGTTTTGGCGGATAAAGGCGCCCGGTATGAAAAGGTTTTGGAATTTGATGTATCGCGCCTTGCTCCGCAGGTATCATGGCCGCATAGCGTAGATAGCGCTCAGCCAGTTGATAAACTAAAAAAAGTGAAAATTAATGAAGCGTATCTGGGGACTTGCACTAATGGAAGGCTGGCGGATCTAAAGATAGCGGCAAAAATATTAAAGTCCAGGAAAGTGGCTAAGGGGATTAAATTTATTATAGCTCCGGCATCCCGCACTATCCTGCTTGAGGCACTAAAATTGGGATTGATCGATGTGTTCATCAAGGCGGGGGCAGTGGTGGTTGCTCCGGGTTGCGGGCCATGCGTGGGCACGCACAATGGTATACCCGCAGACGGGGAAGTGGTCATCTCGACGGCAAACCGTAATTTTAAAGGCAGGATGGGTAACCCTAACGCTTTTATTTACC
>JAPLLP010000110.1:1189-5932 GCA_026387515.1 Candidatus Omnitrophota bacterium
ACGCTTTTATTTACCTTGGTTCGCCGGCAACAGTATGCGCCTCGGCAATAAACGGAAAAATTACCGACCCCCGCCAATATTTATAGGTGACGTTTCCCATTGCTATAACCATATGTAAAACATTAAGTTACGAATGCACGTTTTCCAAAAAGTATTTTGCTTAAGTAAAATATTTGACAAGAGTGGAGTTATAACTTTTTATTTATCAAATAGTTAGATAATAGGGAAACGTCCCCTAAGACTAAGAAAGAGGTGAGCTATGGAAATGCGCGATCTGCTTTTATTGTGCATTGAGAAAAGGGCATCTGACCTGCATCTTACCGACAATGAGCCACCTTTATTGCGCATCGATGGTAAGATCATCCGTACCGACCTGGAAAAATTAAGAAGCGAGAGGCTAAAAGGTTTGATTTATAGTGTTCTCACCAATGCCCAGAAAGAGACATTTGAGAAGGACCTGGAATTGGATTTTTCCATTGCCCTTCCTGGGTTGGACCGTTTCCGGGTCAATGTGCATATGCAAAAGGGCTGCGTGGAGGCGGCCTTGCGCCGCGTGCCGCTGGTTATTCCAAGCTTACAGGAATTAGGCCTGTCTTCGATAGTCGCGGACCTGGCGCGCAAGCACAGCGGTCTTATTCTGGTGACCGGCCCGACGGGGATGGGGAAGACTACTACCCTAGCTGCACTTATCGACCTGATTAATAATGAACGGGAGTGTATGATTTTGACTATTGAGGATCCTATTGAATTTATATTTAGTAACAAGAAAAGCGTGATTAAGCAAAGAGAGATTTACGCGGATACGCGTTCTTTTGCCGACGCCCTAAAACATGCGTTAAGACAAGATCCCAATGTTATTGTTGTAGGTGAGATGCGTGACTTAGAAACAATTGGTACGACTCTTACCGCCGCAGAGACGGGCCACTTGGTTTTAGCAACGCTGCATACCCCGGATGCCCCGCAGACCGTGGAAAGGATTATTGACGTATTTCCGCCCCATCAGCAACAGCAGGTAAAATTGCAATTGTCAGATTGCCTTCAGGGAGTAGTGTCGCAGTTATTGCTTCCCAGGGCAGATGGCCGCGGCAGGGTATTGGCTTCGGAGATCATGGTTGCCACACCCGGTGTGAGGAACCTTATACGCGAACAGGAGATCGAGCAGATTCCCACTGTTATGCAGACCGGCGCCCAATATGGCATGCGTACTATGGATAAATCCCTTAAGGAATTGTATCAAAACGGGATGATCACCTTGGATGTGGCTATGTCTAAGGTGAAGGAAGTTGAGGAATTTAGAGAGTTATAAAATATGAGCTCGGAGATTAGGGGTAAGTCTCTTAAATTAGGGGATAACATCAACACGGATTTTATTATTTCTGGAAGATATAAATTCTCCATTACCGATATGAAGGAATTAGCTAAGCATATCATGGAGGATATTGACCCGGATTTTCCTAAAAAAATAACTCTCGGAGCAACTCTGTTAGTCGCAGGAAGCAATTTTGGCATGGGTTCTTCGCGCGAACAGGCTCCGCTGGTGATAAAGGAGGCGGGCATATCGGCGGTTTTGGCCAAGAGCTTTGCCCGCATATTTTACCGTAACGCCTTTAACATCGGGTTGCTTTTGATCGAAGCGGACACGGATAAGATCGATGAAAACGATATATTGGAAATTAACCTTGATAAGGGTATAATCAAGAATACTACTAAAGGGATTGAGTTGAGCATAAAGCCGTTACCGGCTTTTATGCAGGAATTGCTGCATGCCGGCGGGATAATCAATTACCTTAAAATTCACGGCGAACTCAAGATAAAATAATATGGCTTATAAAATCACGATTATACCCGGAGACGGGATCGGGCCAGAGGTAGCCCTGGCAGCGCGCCGCTGTATTGATGCCACGGGATTGAAGATTGAGTGGGAAGAGGTGATTGCCGGACAGGCGGCTATGGATAAATACGGAGAGCTTCTGCCTCAGGCAGTCATCGATTCGGTAAAAAGAAACGGTATAGCGCTTAAGGGTCCGATTATTACCCCCATAGGCACAGGCTTTCGTTCGGTCAATGTGGCAATAAGGCACGCGCTTGATTTATATGCCTGTCTGCGCCCGGCTAAATCCTATATAGGGGTAAAAAGCCCGTATAAAGATATTGATTTAGTGGTGGTGCGCGAAAATAGCGAAGACCTGTACGCCGGCATAGAATTTGAGGAGGCAAAGCCTGAGACGCTCGCCTTAATTAAGGAGATCGAGAAATATAGCAAGAAAAAAATACGCGCGGATTCCGGGATCTCCATTAAACCCATCTCCAAATTTGCTTCCCAGCGCATAGTGCGTTTTGCCTTTGAATACGCTTTAGAAAATAATCGTAAGAAGGTCACCGCCGTGCACAAGGCCAATATCATGAAGTTTACCGACGGACTTTTCTTAATGTCGGCGCGCGAAGTGGCTAAGGAATACGAAGGGAAAGTGCTTTTTGAAGAAGCAATAGTAGATAATATGTGTATGCAGCTGGTGCAGAAGCCGCATAATTTTGATGTTCTGGTTTTGCCCAATCTTTACGGAGACATCTTGTCCGACCTTTGCGCGGGGCTTATTGGTGGTTTAGGTATCGCCCCGGGAGCGAATATAGGAAAAAATTTGGGGGTATTTGAGGCAGTGCACGGCTCAGCCCCGAAATACGCCGGTAAAAATAAGGTAAATCCTACAGCCATGATTTTATCAGGGGTGTTATTATTGCGTTACTTAAAAGAAAACAAAGCGGCCGAGCGTCTTGAGAACGCGGTCAAAGAAGTGATCAAAGAAGGAAGATCGGTAACCTACGATTTAAAGCCTAATCGGGATGATCCTACCAGTGTTGGTACTCAAGAGATGGCCGACGCGATAATCGCAAGGATGAAATAAATGAAGGTATCTGTTATTGGAGCAGGAAATGTCGGTGGTTTAGCTGCTATGCGCATTGCCCAGGATGGAGTGCTTGAGGTCTCGCTTATTGATATTGCCAAAGGTCTATCTTGCGGCAAGGCGCTGGATATCGCGGACAGCCGCGCGCTGATAAAATTTGATAGTCCCGTTTTTGGCACCGATGACCTGGCGAATTTAGAAGGTTCGGATATCGTTGTGATTACCGCCGGTTTTCCGCGCAAGCCAGGAATGACGCGGGAAGATTTATTGAACAAGAACGCACAGGTTATAAAAGAGCTGTGTTTGGCGGTAAAAAAATATGCCTCCGGCTCAATCCTGATTATCGTTACTAACCCTTTAGACCTGATGACCAGGTTGGCCTTAAAAATAACCGGCTTTAATTCTAGCCGGGTCATGGGCGTGGGTATCAGTCTTGATGCCGCCAGGTTCAGTAATCTTATTGCCGAAGAACTGAATATTCTTCCCCGGGAAGTGAATGCTATTGTCATAGGGAGCCACGGCGAGGGGATGATGCCTTTAGTTCGGTTGAGCACGGTAAGGGAGGCGCCGCTCTATAAACTTATTGACGCCAAAAAAGCAGAAGAGCTTATTAATAAGACCACTGGCAGGGGGTTAGAGATTGTTTCGCTGCTGGGTTCAGGCAGCGCGTATTTTGCGCCTTCGGCGGCTATAAGCTCTTTGGTTAAGTCTATCTACCGCGACGAAAAACATATTATCGGAGTCTCCGCGTATCTTAACGGTGAATACGGGGTCAAGGATGTCTGTATCGGCGTACCCTGTCGTTTAGGCGCGGATGGCATTGAACAGGTCCTGGAGCTGGATTTAAACCAGGAAGAAAAAGATTTATTCGGAAATAGCGCGCTGCACTTAAAAGAGCAATTCAACAGCATTCAATAGGAATTGTCCCCTAAATGCAATACGATGTAGCAATAATCGGCGCGGGCTGGGCAGGCGCTAATGCCGCTAAAGAAGCCAGGGATTTAGGGCTAAAGGTCATCCTTATCGAGAAAGGCCCACTCGGCGGAACCTGCTTAAACCGAGGCTGTATACCCACCAAGGCACTGATCCAATCCGCTAAAATATTCAATCTCACCAAGAAAACCAGAAATTTTGGCGTTAGCATTGATAATCCCAATATCGATTTTTCCCAGATCCAGGCGCGTAAAGAAAAATTAGTCGGGCAGTTGCGCCAGGGCCTGGATTTTACGCTTAAGGGGGTAGAGATTATCCAGGGGGAGGCTAAGGTGATTTCTGTTTCCTGCATAAGAATAACGGATAAAGAAATACAGGCCAAGGCTATCATTGTTGCCAGTGGTTCCCGCCCGATGCAACTGGAAGCTTTAAAGTTTGACGGCCAAAAGGTTCTTTCTAGCGACGAGATACTCGAAATAAAAAAAGTCCCCGGTTCGCTCTTGGTCATTGGCGGCGGGGTGATCGGTTGCGAATTTGCCAGCCTTTTTGCGTCGTTGGGCGCTAGCGTGACGATAGTGGAAAAATTACCCCAGCTTTTGCCGGGAATTGACCGTGAAGTGGTTAAGAAGCTCGAGATAATTTTTAAGAAAAAGGGCATCAAGGTTAATACTAATAGCGACGCTAAAAATTTTTCTTTTAGTGATTATGAGCTAGTTTTACTTTGTATAGGCAGGACTGCAAATTCTCGCGGTTTTGGATTAGAGGAAGTTGGGGTTAAGATTGAGAGAGAGAAGATTTGTGTGGATGAATATTTGAGGACGAATGTCCCGGGGATTTATGGCGCTGGTGACTGTACCGGACAGGTAATGCTGGCGCATTTCGCCTCTTACCAAGGTGTGATCGCGGC
>JAPLLP010000032.1 GCA_026387515.1 Candidatus Omnitrophota bacterium
GCACCATTATTAGTATGGATGCGGGTCTTGCTATATTTTTAAGCCTTGGAGAGGATTTAAATTGCTCCAGCAGCCATAAAATTAAAAAGGCCAAACCGATTATCATATAAGGATACAAAGGCAGCATCATATGATCTGTCCGGGTAACTCTCAAAAAATAGATTAGAGAGGGGATGAAAAAAAGAAAGACCGTGTTTCTTGCCTGCCTATTTGGAACAAATAAAAGGCCCAGTAAACCGATGAGAAAATAGTCAGGATATCCATCAAAGAATATTTTATGTGACAGCGATAGAATCCAGCCCGCAGGAAACAGGGTCAAAGAAAACAAAGCAATTGCAAGATTGTCTTTCAGGATCGAATTTACATCTTTAATATTTATTCTAGGCAGAAAAGACGAGAAGATAAAAAGAGCGAGGTTCTGGTACAATTCAATTATTTTTTTGCGTTTTCGATAGAGGACTGCTACAAAAAAAATGGATATTAATACTATTGTACCGGTCATTATAGGATCGTTCCGGTTTTGCTTATCAGCCCCTAGCGTCCCAAGTCTTTGCGAATTGAAGAAAATGTCGTGGAGGAATGCATTGGGCGAGATTAATAGCATTGCTGCGATGTAGAGGGTTAATGGAATAATGGAGATGATTAGAATCCTGCGCATGTTCTTTTTATCATAGAGCAGAAAAAAAAGATTAACGGATAAAAGGATGGCCAAACCCCCGAATTCAGTCACTGGAGCAAGTCCTGCCAGAAGGGGAATAACAAAAAGAAGATTTTTGTTCTTGTGTTTATGATATTTTAAGCACAGGAAAAAAACAAGAGTTGAGAGAAGAGCGAGCTGATTGTTTGCATAGCCGATCCTTCCGAAGAATATGGCATTTGGGTATGTTGCGAATAAAAAGCTCATAAGTAGGCCGAGTCTTTCATCTTTTAGTTCTTTTCCCGTGTAGAATAGAACTATTGCCGTAAGGATCCCGTAGAATGCGATTAGGCTCCTTATTACAATCAGATCATTCCCAAATGTCTTAAGAAGCATTCCAACGATAATAAAAAACAGCGGCGGGTGTGGGACGAACGCATATTTAAGGTTAAACCAGAGGAGGTTTCCATGTATAAGATTCCATGCGATATTCATATTGACCCCTTCGTCGTAGTCCCATAAGGGACATTCTCCTAGGCCCCACAATCTTAGAATAGAGGCTAAAAGGACAACCGACAAGAGTATTACATTGTTTTTTGATAGCATCTCAGTTATAGATTTTGAGGGGGATAATAATAAATAGGGATGGCTGAAAAAGGGACTACACAAGATCCAACTAAAGGAGATAGAAAGAAAATTCCTATTTTAATTGCTTAAGGGGGTAAAAATTTATTACAGTATATTATTAAAGAAATGCAAGTAACTCCTTGGAATAGAGCACATCTACCATAAATCAGACATATGGAATCATCAGCTAATAGGCTAAAATCCATCGACGCCGTACGAGGCCTTGCAGTAGTCCTTATGCTTCTCCATCATTTCACTGAATACCTGATGTTTAATGCATTAAACTCAGCCGTATTCATCATTATTTTTGTAGTTACACGGCTGTCTGCACCTCTTTTCCTGGTTGTGGCGGGAATAAGCATGGTTTTATCTGCGC
>JAPLLP010000314.1:0-1806 GCA_026387515.1 Candidatus Omnitrophota bacterium
AGAGATATAGTTATTTCTTATACTGATTCGCGCAACTTGACCACAAATATGCCCCGAAGGGGCAATTCAAGGAAATCCTGCGAAGCAGGGTACATATAGGGGCGGTTCTTTTGAAGAGAACCGCCCCTATTTTTTAAGTAAATTATCCTTTACTGCTGGGCTAAAATCGGTTATAAATACAGGTATGAAAAAACTGGGTTCCCGGTTGTCATTTCTACTGCTTCTTTTGTTGGGTTTTTTTATGCTTGTTTTGAGTTGGCGGAAATGGCCGGACATCCTGGTTGATTTCGGAAGAGAACTTTACGTGCCCTGGCAGATTAACCAGGGGAGCCTGCTTTACCGCGACCTTATGCATCTCTACGGCCCTCTTTCGCAGTATTGGAACGCCCTGCTTTTTAGGGTTTTTGGCACGCAGTTTTTGACCCTGGTAGTCGCCAACCTGGTCCTTGTCGCTTGCCTTGCGTATCTCATTTATTATATTTTTTCCCGCACGGCAGACGGACTCGTCGCCTTTCTGGCATCGGCAGCCTTCCTGGGGGTCTTCGCCTTCTCGCAGTATTATATAAAAAACGGCAACTATAATTTTATCTGTCCATATTCTCACGAGACCGTCCACGGTATATTTCTTTCATTCCTGGCTTTATGCCTCTATATCTTTTATTTGAAAAAACCCAAGGCTATGCTGATCTTTGGCATCGGGTTGGTCCTGGGGCTGGTCTGGCTTACTAAGATAGAGGTATTTTTGGCGATCTCTCTAGCGATCCTTTCTGGGATTGTTGTGGTCGGCTGGACTAATAAGACCGGCACAAAAAAAATTTGTATAACAGTGGGGATTTTGGCTACAGGCGCGGTTGTGCCTGCTATAGCGTTCTTTTTATATTTCGCAAGCCGTGTTCCTGTCAAAGAAGCCCTGGGATTGTTGTTTACCCCTTACCAGATATTTTTTAAAACCCCCATGCCCTCAAATTTGTTTTATCGCAATATATCCGGGCTTGATCAGCCTTCTGATAATATTTATAAATTAGTTATCGGGGGCTGCCTGTATATGTTCATTATAGCCGTATCCCTGTTTTTGAGTTTCGTCCCCACCTTGGCTAAATCCAAGAATGCGCAGAATAACATAAAAATATTTATTCTTTTTCCTTTATTGCTCCTGTTGATCTATCTGCTTAATATATTTCCATTGGCGGACATATTCCGTCCGCTCCCGTTGGTTACCCTAACAGTCGGGGTTTTGTCGTTCTTTCGCCTTCGCGGTGAACAGTCCGGATCGACAAGATCTTTAGCCATTTTTGTTTTTTCTATTTTTAGCTTTATCCTCCTAATGAAGATGGTGTTTAATGCCCATCTTTTTCATTACGGTTTTGTCTTGGGATTGCCGTCGTTTCTTTTGCTGGTCGTGCTCTTGGTCTATTATATCCCGCTCTTATCGGAGAGATATCCGTTGGATAAAGAGGTCCTGCGGATAGCGGGTGTCGCGATAACCGTCATGATCATAATTGCGCAGATAAAAGTTACGGCCTATGTATATTCACTTAAGACCTTTGCCTTTGCTTGTGGGTCCAATACTATTTTTACCAACAGCCAACAGGTATCAAATATGGGGCCTGACATGCAGAAAGCGCTTTTAGAGATTAAAGAAAACTTGAAAAGCGACGAGACTTTTATGGTTCTGCCTGAAGGCGTAATCCTGAATTTTCTCTCCGGCAGGAAAAATCCCACGCCATTCTTTGAATTCAATCCTCCCACTTTGGATATTTTTGGCGAGGACAGGATACTGGGTTCCATGAAGGCCGGTGCGCCGGA
>JAPLLP010000314.1:1836-4574 GCA_026387515.1 Candidatus Omnitrophota bacterium
TTCGGCAGTGATTACGCAAAGAAGATATTTTCTTGGATAAAAGATAATTACGCTGTCTTATGCAGGTTAGGTAATGAGCCTTTAAGCGGCAAGGGCTTTGGCGTTATCGTCGCCAAACGCATCATCAGGCAGTAACGTGTGTCTCTCTTTAAGATGGTAGATAAAATAAGCGTCATTATCGCTACTTATAATGAGCAGGGAAACATCGCTAAGGCCATAGCCTGCATCAGGAAGGTGTTGCCTTTGGCTGAGATTGTGATAGCTGACGACGGTTCTGTCGATAAGACGCTGCATGAGGCAAAAAGCGCTGCCGATGACTTGGTAAAGATTATCTCTTTGTCTCATAGGGGTAAGGGTAATGCTATCCGTGGGGCGGTTGATGCGGCAAGCGGCGAGATTATGGTGCAGATAGATGCGGATTTACAATTTCCTGCCGAGGGGATAACTCGGCTGATCCAGCCGATTCTGGAACAGGGGGCAGATATCGTCTTTGGCTCGCGCTACCTTGAGACGTCTGGGATAGAAGAGGGGTCTGTTTCTTTTATCAAGCGCCTGGCTAGTTTGGTGGCGGCCTGGATTGTTTCTGGCATCTGCCTTCGGCGCTTTACAGATGTTTTTGCCGGTTTTAAGGCCTGGAGGAATAAGGTAATTAGAGCCATAGATATCCGGGAAAAAGGGCGCTTATCCGTTTAGCCCTGTTCGCAAAGTAAACTTTACCCTATTATTTTGTTGCTAAAGGGCGTACTTTTGATATAATATTTATCTTGTTTGAATAAAGCCTGCCTACCGGCAGGCAGGGAGTCAGGATGATAGAGCGCTATAGCCTACCTAAAATGACGGGTATCTGGCAGGACGAATTTAAGTTCAAGACCATGCTGGATATCGAGATATTCTCCTTAGAAGCCCTTGCCAGGCTAAGGCAGGTTCCTCCACAGGCAGTCTCCAGAATCAGAAAAAAAGCCAAATTCAACCTCAAAGAGATTAATAAGTTAGAAGAGAAGACCCAGCACGATATCGTGGCTTTTGTGAATAATGTAGGCCGATATATTGGGCCGGATGCTAAATATCTGCACTTGGGCTTGACTTCGTCTGACCTCCTGGATACGACGCTGGGGGTGCAGTTAAAAGCCGCCTCCAGAATATTACAGGAAGATATGGATAGATTATTAGCCGTGCTCGCCAAGAAGGCCAAGCGCTACAAAGATATGGCTTGTGTTGGCAGGACCCACGGGATCCATGCCGAACCTACCACCTTTGGTTTAAAACTGGCTTTATGGTATGACGAAACCAGGCGTAATCTCCTGCGGCTGCAGCAAGCTCAGGAAGCGGCGGCAGTGGGAAAGATATCCGGGGCTGTGGGGACCTACGCCAATATTGATCCTTCGGTTGAGGCACATGTGTGCCGTAAGTTAGGGTTAAAGGCGGCTAATATCTCCACACAGATCATCCAACGGGATATTTACGCCCAGTACCTCACTACTTTGGCAATTATCGGGGCAAGCCTAGAGAAATTCGCCACTGAGATCAGGCACCTGCAGCGCACCGAAGTATTGGAGGCAGAGGAGCCGTTTGGTAAAGGCCAAAAGGGGTCATCTGCTATGCCGCATAAACGTAACCCGGTTATCTGCGAGCGTATCTGTGGTTTAGCCCGCATTTTGCGCGGTAACGCGGTCACAGCAATGGAGAATATCGTTCTCTGGCATGAGCGTGCTATAAGCCATTCTTCGGCCGAGAGGATTATTAAGCCGGATTCCACAATTGCCTTAGATTATATGCTGAATAAATTTATTCAGGTGATTGAAGGGCTGAAGGTTTATCCGAATAACATGTTGGCGAATCTGGTGCGCACCCACGGTTTGATATTTTCTCAACGCGTGCTTTTAACCCTTATGGATAAAGGCCTTACCCGTACCAGGGCCTATGATCTAGTGCAGCGCGCGGCCATGCTCACATGGAAAGAGGGGAGTGGTTTTAAGGAAAATCTACTTAAAGATAAAGAAGTCACGCTACGCCTCAAAGAAAAAGACCTGGATAAGATATTTGATTTAGATTATTATCTACGTAACGTAAATAAAATTTTTAGGAAGCTTGGTTTAAACTAATATCCCACCTATAACCCCAAATATTTTTTACCATGTTTTATAAAATCGAGGTTTTTGATCGGCCCGGAGTGTTTGATGCTGTTGGTAGCGGCATCAAGAAGGATATCCTGGACTTGGGCGTTAAGACCGTCCGGGATGTGCGTTTCGCGCAGGCCTACCTTATTGACGGCGACATTTCCCAGAGCCAGGTTAAAATTGATCTGCGAAGAACTCCTCGTCGATAAGATCACCCAGGATTATACCGTTTTAACCGAAGGCGCAAGCCCTAAAACTAGTGAAGGATTAATGATCGAAGTTGCCTATAATCCCGGGGTAATGGATCCGGTGGAGGAATCGGTCCGAAAAGGGATCAGGGATCTGGGTATTGATACGGCGGTTTCGGTCAAGACCGCAAAGAGATATATGGTTAAAGGCAGCCTTTCTGAGCAGGAATTCAAGACAATTTCGGAAAAACTGCTTTACAATAAACTAATCCAGCATGTTGTAAACGAAGAGGGTAGGAAAGTTAGCTATAACGAGGTCGGCTATAGTTTTAATTTGATCGTCGTTGATCTACTGAATGCTTCGGACGCACGGCTATCGAAAATAAGTAGTGACGGCCAGCTATTCCTGAATCTTTCTGAGATGCGCCAGATA
>JAPLLP010000020.1 GCA_026387515.1 Candidatus Omnitrophota bacterium
CGATTTGAGAGGTGACTTCCGTGAGGACACCTAGAGAAGGCTCACCACAAAAACACTCTCTGTAAACAAGTAAACAAAAAGGCTATTGACCGTATCCAATCAATAGCCTTTAGTCTTACCTATATTTCGTGTTGCCCCTCACTGTGTTCGGGGTGATTTTCATACCTTGAAACGAGGAAAAATCAGGGTCCCTCTCGCATTCCATGAGGGGAAACCTCTCTGAATTTATTAGCTTAATTATATGCGCAATACCTCAATATATCAAGATTATTTTTGCTTTAGAGAGGTAATTCCTCGCTAAATTTGTCCTATTTGTCCGGACATTGGGTCAAAAGGATTTACTGTAGTTGCATTAACAAAAGCTCTCGCCAGCGCTTTTGCCAGCCATCATTATGTGAGGCACCATCTATAATAGTGATACGTTAGTAATTATTATCTCCCAATCTTATCTCTGGAACCGACAAAGTGACGTTGTGTTATATGAGCTATTTTTTGCGCAACATCGAGAGGATTCATCGACCCATCGAGTTGACCTACATGATGATAAGCGCATAATGCATTAGTATTCAAATTTCCAGCTACGGTACGAAGTGCAACAATATCATTACGTTGTACCGCAACAAGTACAACAATTGCGCCTCCACCTGAATACCCGACCAGCTCCACATCTTTAACCCCTGATTTTTCTTTTAATATATCAATAGCTCTATTGAACGAATCTATAACTTTCGGAGCAAACCTAAACCCTGACCAATATTTCGAATCACACTCTGGAAAACCCGAAGCAGAATATTGCCCTGGCCTTGCAATATAGGCAACATTCTCTGCAGAATCAACCACAGCTAATTTTAACGCAACAGGATTGGACGGCGTTGGATCATCCGAAAGCCTATGTTTAGTTTCCCACGCCCTACCGTCTCCTTCAATATAAATACTTATACTATCAGAATGCNNNTCTCCTTCAATATAAATACTTATACTATCAGAATGCCTGTTAAATCTTTGATAGATCATAAGCGTAAAATCGCCTGCTTTGAGATATCCTTTTGTAAAGCCTGCTTTACCGGCAATATCATCGGCTACGCTCATTCTGCTCCTAAACACCGGTATTGTAGCGCATCCAAGAATAGATGCTATTACTAACAATAAGCTAATTATATAAATATTTTTCTTCATCTTCATAAAATAAAGAACCCCGGATTTTTTCACGGGGCTAGAAATTAAAACTTTTAGCAATCCTGATTAGAACTTGTAGCGTAATGTAGCTGAGCCAAAGACACCAACAAAATGATCCTTTAATTCTGTATCACACTCAGCGATGATAGAGACATCGTTCTTAAGATCAAAAGATAACTTACCGCCGATGTTTGCGCCATTCCTCGGCTGTTTAGCGCCATTAGTAGCAAATGACCCTCCACCGCCGGTGTATGCCGATGTAACCGCCATGGCATCGTTGATAAAATCATAGAGCCATTTAAACTAATGGAGTAAGTTCGAGATTTTTACCTAAATTAAATTTATATCCACCGTCTAAATAAAGGCCGTATTGCTGACCCTTATATTTAGAATAGACAGTTGTGATAGTACCCGCGCTGATATCGCGCTGACCTTTATACCAGTTATAGGCAAATGAACCTACTGCATCGATAAAATAAGGGTGACTCGCATCCTGATACCCAGCGTATATTGTGCCTTGGGCGCTATTGATATTTGTACTTGCGTTATTTGCGTCTGAGTTTACATGGCCGTAGGCATAACCACCGCTTACGCCAAGGGTAAGATTATCATTAAGCAAACGGTCAAAACCAACAGCTGTTCCTGCATTCCAGGCATTGTATCCCTGGATACCTTTAAGTGTGCCTTGGGTTAGATAGCTGCCATACTCTTTTGCCCAAA
>JAPLLP010000183.1 GCA_026387515.1 Candidatus Omnitrophota bacterium
AAGACTCATTGACCATGATACCGCAGGCAATGATAGCCAAGTCCTTGCCTTCTTTTAGGACCTGGGCCTTGCCGAATATGAATTCCCCTTTAGCTTCTATAGTAGGCACCCTGGGCCGGCCAAGGCGTATATAAAACGGGCCCTTGTTATTTGCTGCGGCTATAACCGCGTCTTGAGTCTGAGGCCCATCACAGGGCACGATAACGTTCATATTGGGTATTACGTGCATGAGCGCGATATCCTCCAGCGCCTGGTGGCTTGAGCCATCAGGACCCACGGTAAGTCCGGCGTGCGTAGCAACTATTTTGACGTCTAAATTATTGTAAGATACGCTGTTTCTCACCTGGTCCCAGGCCCTTCCCGCGGCAAATATGGCGAAAGTGGATACAAATACGGTTTTCCCGCAGGTGGCCAGGCCCGGCAGAGGCCATCATATTCTGTTCGGCTACGCCAAAATTAAAGAACCTCTCAGGGAACTCTTTGGCGAATATGCCGGTGCGCGTGGAACTGGATAGATCCGCATCCAGTACCACGATATCTTTATTGGACTTAGCCAGGTCCGATAAGGTCTTGCCATAAATGTCGCGCTGATATAGCATCTCAGGCATACCTATTCTAACTCCTTTAGGGCCTTTACCATCTCATCTTTAGTGGGAGCGCGGCCATGAAAATCACAGACATTCTCCATAAAAGATACACCCTTACCTTTTACCGTGCGCGCGATAATAATAGTAGGCTTTCCTCTAGTGTCAGCCGCTTCTTTGTAAGCAGAAAGAATCTCTTTCATGTTATGCCCGTTTATCTCTATCGTATGCCAACCAAAAGACTGCCACTTAGAAGCTATCGGTTCAAGATTCATCACGTCGCAGGTCTTGCCGTCGATCTGAAAACCGTTATAATCCAGCATGGCGCATAGGTTATCGCGTTTAAAATGGGAGGCAGCCATAGCTGCCTCCCAGATATTGCCCTCCTGGATTTCTCCGTCGCCTAAAAGCACATACACGCGCCAGGGCGCATTATTAATCTTGGCGGCCAGGCTCATGCCTAAGCCTACTGACAAACCCTGCCCTAAAGACCCGGAGGCGATTTCAACTCCCGGCGTGCGTTTGTCCGGGTGGCCTTGCAAGATCGAACCCAGTTGGCGCAGGGTCATAAGTTTTTCTTTAGGGAGCGGACAACAATGCCCTTTAGACATATGAAACCTGTCTCGTTGAGGCCAATGCGGCTGGTCAGGCCTGTGGCGCAACACGGAGAAGAACAAAGCTGTGATCAAATCCGCGGAAGAAAGGCTCCCTCCGGGATGCCCGGAGCCGGCCCTAGCGATCATCTCCACGATAAGCCTACGGATTATCTTGGCCTTGGTTTCTAATTCTTTTATTTGGGTATCGGTATATTGCATGTGGCTAATTTTTTCTTTACGTCTTCCTGACCGGGATCCAATTTCAAGGATTTTTGCCAGTTCATTATTGCCTTCTGTTTATCCCGAAGACTGGAATACGCATCTCCCAGATGATCATAGATCACCGGATCTTCTAATAAAATACTCGCCCTCTCTAACAACCGGAGAGCCTCCCTGATCTTCCCTTTTCTAAAGCATAACCAGCCCAGGCTGTCCAGATACGCCCCGTTTTCAGAGTCAATCTTTAAAGCCTTATTTATCATCTCCTCGGCTGCCTCTAAATTCTTATTCTCTTCAATATAGAGATAGCCCAGGTAATTCAGGGCATCGGCGAAATCCGGCGCTAATTCCAGGCTTTTTTTCAGTTCCCTCTCCGCGCTCTTGCGGTCGCGTAACTGCTCATAAATATCAGCCATATAAAAATGCGCCTGGGCATCTTCGGGAGAAAGCTCAAGGATCATTTTGTACATCTCCTGGGCAGACTGATATTTCTTCTGCTGCAGGTAAATCACACCCAGAGTTTTATAGATATCGGGGTTCTTTGGTTCAAGTTTAGAGGCTTTCTGAAGGGCTATCTCATACTCGCGGTTGGCGTCTTTGAGCTTATTCTGCACGGAATACAGGATTGCCAAGAGCGCGTGCGGCTCAACAGCTTCGGGATCAAATTTAACGGCAAGCCCTAATTCCTCTATGGCCTTGGGGATATTATTATCTTTTATGTAGGCGGAGGCCAACCCTGCATGTATATTGGCGTTTTCGTAATCTGCCTTAAGCGCCGCCTTATATTCGGGGATAGCCTTTTGCGCCTCCCCTTGCCGGTCGTAAACGGAAGCCATTATATAATGGCTCAAGGCGGCAGTATTATTTCTATCTGAAGATAGCGCAGATTGCCTTACCCAAAGAAAGGATACGAAGCAAAAGAATAGTAATACCTTCTTCGGGCTAAACTTAGAAGCCATGCTTGAAGCCCTAGTTGAAGCAAGATATTTATGCCCAGGCCCTCTTCTTTATATGACGAAGACGGCGGCGCATTTTTTTTCTCTTGTGGGTCTTGATCTTCTGTTTTTTTCTTTTCCTACCGCAGGGCATTGCATACTCCTTGCACAGTAAGTGCACACCCGCGCAAATCCGATTAGCGCGGGGTGCCTCTCTTAATAAATCACCTTGTTCAGCGGATATTCAATGATGCCTTCAGCCCCCATTTTTTTAAGTTCCGGGATGAGCTCGCGCACCACTTTCTCGTCGATCACCGTCTCGATGGCAAACCATCCTTCCTCGGAGAGTTCAGAGACAGTAGGTTTTTTTAATGCCGGAAGGTTATCTATTATTTTTTTGAGCCCGGATTTTCTGATGTTCATTTTTAAACCCACCATTGCCTCGGCGGCAATCGCCCCTCTTAAAAGCATGGCTATCTTTTGCATCTTGTCTTTCTTGACTTTGTCTTTCCAGGCATCAAGGTTAGCAATGAACTGGGTAGTCGATTCGCAGATAGTGGCAATCTCAACCAGTTTATTTGCCTTGAGGCTCCTGCCTGTCTCGGTAAGTTCAACGATCGCATCCACCAGCCCGGAACTCACCTTTACCTCGGTAGCCCCCCAGCTGAATTCTATATCTACGTCGATCTTGTTCTTACGAAAATATTCCCTAGTGACAGCCACCAACTCCGTGGCTATACGTTTACCCCGGAGGTCCTTTATGGACTTCATGCCGGATGTCTCCGGAACTGCCAGAACCCATCTCACCTTATTCAGGCTTTGTTTGGCATAATTCAACTCCGCGATCCGGATTACGTCAGACTTGTTCTCAAGTATCCAGTCACAACCGGTAATTCCACAGTCTAAAGCCCCGTCTGCGACATAGCGAGACATCTCCTGCGCGCGCAGGAGCACTGCCTCGATCTGGGGATCGTCGATAGACGGAAAATAGGAGCGTTCGCTGGGCAGAGAAACATTGAACCCGGCTTTGCGGAAGATCTTAAAAGTAGCCTCCTGAAGGCTTCCTTTGGGTAAACCTATCTTTAGCACCTTATTATTTTTCATAGTAGATGAACACCCGCGCAAA
>JAPLLP010000103.1:0-2267 GCA_026387515.1 Candidatus Omnitrophota bacterium
AAAAAAAGCAGAATAAAAAAAAAAGGGGGAAATGTTCGGAGAAAACGTTGAGCGACTTTTAATCGATAAGGAAGAAAACTTTGAGATTGACGAGGAATTCGATTTCTGGATTGTCGAGCAGATTTTATTAAGAAGACTTAAGCTTAATGGCTGTATAAATCAAGAAAGGCGGTAAGATATGAAAATAATTATTGTTGGTGCTGGTAGTACCGCGCAAAGTATCGCCTCAATCTTAAGGTGTGACCGTAATTTTCAAGTAGTTGGTTTTACTGATAAAGATAAAAGCACTAAAGGGAAGAAGATATTCGGGCTCGATGTTATTGGTCCTCATGTTGTCCTGAAGGATATTTTTAAGGAGGGTATAAGGGGCGCGGTGGTAGCTATTGGCTACGATAATAATATCAGGGAAAAATATTTCCATGAATTAAAAGATATAGGATATGAGATGATTAACGTAATCCATCCAAGCGCTATAATTGATCATAGTGTTAGTTTAACTGAAGGGGTTATTATTGGCCCGGGCTGCATAATTTCGCCTATGGTTAAGATAGAGCGTAATACTATACTTGAATCCGGAGTTATCATCGGAGCGAATACGCAAATTGCAGATAACGTATATATAGGCATAGGTTGTTGCGTAAGCGGAAGCAGTTTTATCAAGCGTAACGCCTTTTTATCGGCAGGCTGTTCTGTGGCGCCCTTTGTAACTATCGGAAAGAACGCGAAGATCGGGCCAGGTGCTTCGGTAAGCAAGGATGTTCCGGATGAAGTAAGAAAGAGATAGGCGCATGAAAGAGTTAGAAAATAACAAAAGAAGGCTAATCTTAGTAACCGGTGGAGCTGGATACAAGGGGTCTACTCTGTGCAGGGAATTGCTTTTTAGGGGTTATCGGGTGCGAGTTATAGATAACTTAATGTACGGGGGGCGTTCGCTCGCCGGACTCTTTAACCATGCCGACTTTGAGTTTGTGAGGGGAGATGTTACTAACCGTAAGGAAGTTGAGGCTGTGCTTGAAGGGGTAACCGATATCATACACCTTGCGGCGATTGTTGGAGACAAGCCGTGCGAACGGGATCCAAGGCTCGCTATCAGCGTTAACTATACAGCTACCCAGTATCTTGCTGAGGCGGCAAAAAAGAAACTAAAGGGCCATTTTCTATTTGCTTCTTCCTGCAGCAACTACGGTATCACCGATCCTTCCTCGTTAGCAACCGAAGAAAGTGAATTAAATCCGGTCTCTCTTTACGCGGAAACTAAGATAGATTGCGAACGCTATTTGACGGATCTGGCTAATTCAGGCGGTTTTTATCCCACTATGTTGCGATTTTCAACCGCATACGGAGTTTCGGGCAGGACACGCTTTGATCTTACAGTAAACTCTTTTACTTACGAAGCTTTAAGAGATAGAAAGCTCATTGTTTTTTCCGAAGGATCGTGGCGTCCATTTATCCATGTGCTCGATATGGCAAGGATCTATTGCTGCAGAAGATAAGCGTAGCTATCGTGTTGACTTCACCAAAATCCAGGCATTAATTAAGTTTTCCCCTTTAGTTTCCGTTAAGGAAGGCGTAGCCGAAATAGCTAATGCAATCAGGTCTGGGCTTCTCACGGAGTATGATTTTGAGAACAATAAATTAAAATAAATGCAAAGTTTAAGGCGGATAAAAATAGGTAATCGGTGGATTGGGGATAATACTCCCGTATTCATTATAGCTGAAGCTGGAGTTAACCATAACGGGGAAGAGAAGACCGCCTTTAAAATGATTGATCAAGCGGCCAAAACAGGGGCCGATGCGATCAAGTTCCAAACGTTTATAACCGAAGAGACGGTTTCGCCCAGCGCGCCATTTGCCGAACATCATATCGCCAACGTTAAAGACATAAAATCGCATTTTAAGTTACTTAAAAGGCTTGAATTGCCGCTTGATGTTTTCTTGAGGCTTAAAAAGCATGCGGAGAGAGCCGGAATTATATTTATTTCCACCCCCTATGATATTATTTCGGTAAAATACCTGGCTTCAATCAAAGTTCCAGCTATAAAAATAGCAAGCGCAGAAATTATTAACACCCCTCTAATTGATGCAGCTATTGATACAGGTTTACCGATTATTTTATCTACCGGAATGAATAATTTAGATACAGTTACAAAGGTCGGCAGGAAGATCCTAAAAAGCGGGGCAGATTTAGCTCTTTTAAAATGTACCTCAAATTACCCCGTTGACTACTTAAATATCAACTTAAACGGAATTAGTACCCTAAAAAAAAG
>JAPLLP010000103.1:2277-3581 GCA_026387515.1 Candidatus Omnitrophota bacterium
AGTACCCTCAAAAAAAGATTTAAAAGATGCGTTATCGGATTTTCCGACCATTCAGAAGGCTACGAAGCGGCATGTGCTGCTGTTGCTTTAGGGGCGAAGATAATAGAGAAGCACTTTACGCTGGATAAGCATATGTGGGGGCCTGATCATAAGGCCAGTTTTAATCCAGGCGAATTTGCGAGATTGGTTAAAGCTGTGAGAAATACCGAGCTCTCCCTGGGATCATCCGTTATAAGAGTTTTAGACTCGGAAGCTAGACAGAAATACTCAATGCAGAAAAGCATTTTTGCCAGGCGCGATATCCCGAAAGGAAAAAAAATATTGCTGGAGGATCTCATTTTTTTAAGGCCTGCCGGTGGGATATCCCCATTAGATTATAAATTGATTGTCGGTAAGAAGAACAAGCTGAGTATTAAAAGCGGCACAAGGTTTGATTGGGGGTTTTTAAGCCTGAAATGAAAAAATTAAAGAAAATTCTCTTAGTTGGCGGTGGGGGACACTGCAAGGTTATAATTGACGCTATCCGCAAAGGAAAAGAATTTGAAGTTTTGGGTATTGTTGATGAAAATCCTGACGTAAAAGAGGTAATGGGTGTTAAGGTGATAGGGCAGGACAAAGATTTGTCAAAAATTTTTGATTCAGGATGTAAAAATGCTTTTATAAGCGTGGGGTCGGTTGGCGATGCCGGAACGAGGATAAAATTGGGAATGATATTAAGGAAGAACGGGTTCTATCTGCCCTTGATCAAGCACGTTTCGGCTGTGGTTGCAGAGAATACAGTTATTGGGGGAGGCACTTTTATTGCTGCCGGAGTTACGATAGGGCCTGGAACTACAATTGGCGATAACGCGATAATAAATACTGCTTCTTCTGTTGATCACGATTGCCAGATATCGGATTTCGTTCATATAGCTCCGGGAGCAACCTTAAGCGGTAGCGTCAAAATCGGACAATATTCCCATATCGGCACAGGGGCTGCTATCATAGAAAGAATTGTTATCGGTCGCTCTGTGGTTATTGGGGCTGGTAGTGTGGTAGTTTCTGACATTCCTTCTAATAATAAGGCTTTTGGAAACCCCTGCAAAATTGTGAATAAAATTTAGGAGAAATGAATATGGAGGTACCTTGGGCAAATCCCTGGTTTGACGAGACTGAAAAAAAAGAAATTTGCGAAAGCCTAGATTCTACTTGGCTAGGAATGGGGCCACGCACAAAGGAGCTTGAAGAAAAAATTCGTGCGTATATAGGAGTTAAAAATGCCATCGCTGTTTCCAATGGCACGGTTGCCCTGGATCTTGCGTTGA
>JAPLLP010000103.1:3613-4169 GCA_026387515.1 Candidatus Omnitrophota bacterium
GATCTTGCATTGAAGGCTCTTGATATCGGTCCAGGCGATGAAGTGATTGTGCCTGCAATGACTTACGTAGCGACAGTAAGCGCCGTTTTATATCAAATGGCTGTACCGGTATTTGCCGATATAGAATTAGAGACTTACAATATTGATCCTCTATCGGTAGAAAAATTAATAACGAATAGAACTAAATGTATTCTTTATATTGATTATGGCGGTAATCCTGCTGACCATATTCAGTTGAAACATATTTCTCTAAAATACGGCATACCATTAGTGCAAGATGGTGCGCAATCATTAGGGGCGGTGTTTAAAGGAGAGAGGCTTTGCAAACAGGGATTAGTTTCTACGACCAGTTTTCATGTGGCAAAACTCATTACAACAGTTGAGGGCGGGATGATATTTACTAATGATGATAATATCGCAAACGATATTAGAATGAGGCGAAATCAGGGCGAAGATCCGCATGAGAAATATATCCATAGAGTTTTAGGAACAAACGCACGGATGACCGATTTGCAAGCGGCTATCGGTTTGGCTCAGTTTAAGAAGTTTGAGCAGA
>JAPLLP010000248.1:0-2874 GCA_026387515.1 Candidatus Omnitrophota bacterium
AGGCGCAACAGCATCGGGTGCAGAAGGCCGCGGCAGTTCCTGGCCGCTGTCCGTAAACACGAAACCAGAAATATCCCAGATAATAAGACTGCTGTCATCAGAACCGGAGGCAAGAGTTTTTCCATCGGGAGAAAAGGCAAGGGCATTGACGGCGCGAGGGCTTATTTGCGTATACGAATAGGGCAAGGGCAGCTGAACCACGCGCACCGGATGCTTCTGCCCGAGCCTCCAAAACGCAATCTCATGGTAGTGGGATGCGGTAACGATAACTTCTTCTTCCTGACAAAAAGTGACCGCATTGAACCAGTTCGCTTCCTGCGGATTTCTGATGCCCAGCATATGCTCTTCGTCAAACAGTAATTCGTGCAACTTATCTCCGAAGGAAACATCCCATACTATTGCCCCAAAGGCAGGGGAAGCCGAAACCAACATCTCTCCCGAAGGAGAAAACGCCAAAAGCTCGACTGCCCCCTCTCCCCTATGCAACATACGGACATTACCTGTATCAATATCTGCGAGCTTGATTGTCCCATCCTGAAAACCTAAGGCAACGGTGGCATCCTTTGAGACGGCAATACACGTCAGGTTGCTCTCTTCGCCCTCAAAAGTCTGCAGCGGTCCTTGCCCCTGGAGAGCCCACAGCTTCGCAGTGCCGTCAAGCGACAGGCTCAGAATCTTGTCCCCTGCCGGGGTAAAGAACACCTGTTTTACCTCATCATCATGCCCCTCAAAGAGGCGGATAAAGTTTCCTTGCTGCGCATCTAAAAGCAGTATTGAGCTATCGGAAGAGGCCAAGGCAAGCAGCTTACCGTCGGGCGAAAACGCAAGGAAATTAATTTGCGCGGGGTGCTCGTACCAAAACTTCACCGGTGCGCCTGTGGCGCCATCTGCAAGAAAGATCATTCCATCCGCATACGCCAGCGCAATCCCGCTACCATCGGGGGTATAGGCCAAATGTAACAGAGGTTTAGGATGGTGCGTGTGAATATAGAGCGGTTTGAGGGCAGAAAGGGGAGCAAGTATAAGCGTAGGAGGAACGGCTGTTTCTTGGCCGGTAAAATCAAATCTTCCGGTGGCCGCTTCGAATACCGCCAGCTCCATGCCCCTGTAAAAAACCCGGAACCCTTTTTTCCAATCGCATCCTTCAAAAGGCTTAAGGGTAACGACCGTGTTGCTGTAAGCGGCGGTAAGATTGTAGACGAGGCCGTGATACCTAAATCTGCCGGCGAAATCCGTCTTTCTCTTTTTGGTGATTAGGCCAAATGTCCCGGCAGCCTTATCACACCCCGCAACTTCATTCTCGCCGTCAAATACCCTAAACCCGCCCTTCCAATTGCTGCCTTTGAGGGGCTTTAAGGCAATGGTCCTTAAGGCATGCTCCACTCCCAGTATGTAATCCGCGCCCTGGAAGGTAAATTTACCGCGATCGTCAGTTTTGCGGTACTCAACAGGACCGTTTCCTTTTATCTCATTGGTGCTACTTACGTTCTGATGGAACTGCCCCTCATCCTGCTCGGCCATTGCCGGCACACTGCGTCTTCCCAGAAGCCACAGCCAATTGTGCCGGGCATGAGCCCACACGCGCCACTTATAGGAAACGCCTTCGGTAGCATCGGTGAAGGTGACAATCTCAGGATGATTATGATGCGCGGCTTTGAATAATTGCGGCGGCAGATACCATCTATACAGTATGGGAAACCTAAGAATACGGGGGTCACGGAGAGCCTCCTCAATAATCCCCACGCCAAAGGTTGCCCAAAAGACCGCGGCAATCAACAAGGCAAGAGATGCCGCACCCGCTGCCAAAGAAAATAACGGGTAAGTTATCAGCGTCTCCGGCCATAGGGCCACTACGCCACACAATCCCGCAGCCGCCATCAATAGGCCAAAAACCATTCGAGAAAACGGCAGCATGGCGGGGGCAGTGGGCGACGCGGCGGCGGTTGGCGCAGGGGTGCCAGCTTTTCCGTTACCCCCTTGTGCAGACGTCTGTAGCTGTTGAGCCCTCCTGGCCTCTTCTAATGTCGCGAATTCTCCCTTTGGAGTCGCTGAGATAAGTTGAAATTTATTGCTTCTTTCTTGGCCACGGTAATTCTGCGCTGAATAAACTAAAACCTGGCCGGCACTTAAACCAACCATATAAATCCTTAATCCCATTCCGGATTCAATAAACGCCATTATGGAGTACAACTCTTTATCTTGATTACTCCCAAATCTTATGGAAATGTTAACGGCAATTGCCATGGTCCGCTGGGCAATAATATTCCCCTGGCCATTAAATTTAGATACCGCCTCATTTGATTCTGGGGAGATAGGCTGCAAGGGATTCGCTTCTAATGGCTTAGCCATCCGCATTATACGGCCTAAATCATCGCCGACTGAACCTGTCTCATAACGACCCTGTAAACGACCACGCACAATCTTTGGCTGAAGACTTGATTCCTCACCCTGATACGCGTCGGCGGAATATTCTAATATTTGTTGTTTACGGACGAAAAATATACGCAGCCCCTTATTGTCAAGCCAAGCCACAAAAATGCGGTAACCAAACCCTTTCTTAATCTCAAGTTCTCTAAATACAAGAGAAATATTATGGGCAATGATAATACTATTTTGTTCAAACAGCTCGTCTTCATAAGTTGTATTAAATTGGCTCACCGTCTCAAGAAGAGCTGGCGGGAGCGCTGATGCAATGTTTAATGGCCTGGCCAGACGCAAGATTTGACCCAAATCATGACCCATTGTTTGTTTCACCCTCGCTGGGCCACTCTGCGCTACTTGAGCAGGCTCAGGCCCTATTTGTCCACCTACAAGAAACACCCTTTCAATAATATGTCCTTGTGCTGTCTGTGTGTATTTAAAGGTTGCCAACGG
>JAPLLP010000248.1:2883-5211 GCA_026387515.1 Candidatus Omnitrophota bacterium
AAATCCTCCCCTCTCTCTGCCGCTTGCCTCTTAATCACATTAAAACCACAACCGATTTCCTTGTATTTCACCCAGACCATCACCACGCCTTGATTTGCTATGCCGGGCAGTTCAAATACAATGGCCTCTATGCCCTGAGCAGGGATGGTGATTTTTCCTTCCACCACTTCTGCCTCGTAATAGTTACCGGGTTTAAACATTTGGTCAGCCGCTTCTTTTGTCTTACACTGACACCACTGAATCATCTCCTCATGAGATAACAGCCGCGGCTGCCCTGGAAATGGAAAAACCTTAACCTCTGCTACCGGCTTTTCTTTGGGCAGTTCCTTAGCTTGTACTTCTGCGGGTCCCTGCTCGGGCTTCTCAATAGGTTTAGCTTCTGGCAATGACGGTGGCCTTTGGGCAGCAGGTTGAGGGACGCTTGCTCTCAGCACACTTTCTAATTCTTTAACCTCTCTTTTCAGCGTCTCGCTCAGATTCCGTTCGCGTTCAAAAATCAACTTTGAGGCAACATCCAACAATCCAAGATATCGCTCAACCTCATTAAGCAAGGCCAAAAATTCATTAAGGGCCTCAATAGATGCCTTGATTTCACTAGTGGCTGGCAAGCCTATTCTTTGATTTAAAATTGCTATCTCTCTAAACAGTAACGCCCGTTGATGATGGACAGTCAAACCCAAAACGTATCCTATAATAATTTCTCTCGACATATACTGACGCGGAGTTGACTGTGTGGTAATGATTCCCAACGCATCATCCAAACGCTCTTGGGCAGAACAATATTTATGTCCAGCTTCCTCAAAATTATCCTGACTTCGCAAATGATTACCAATCTCCCTTAATTTTCCCGTAAAAGCAATCTGTTGGGTAAATGCGCTGATATTGAGCCTATCTAGATCAATGGCCCGATAGAAGTACTGTAATCCTTGCTGGCCAAAATCAAAGGAAATGGCTTCTGCAGCCGATGGAACCCTCGCTTCAGGCACTGCATCCACTAATACTGGCACCGCTTTTGTAACCGGCTCGGGGGGTGGTGGCGGACTCGGCAGGGGTTTTACGGCAGCGAGTTCTGTCGGTTTTAGTACAGAGACTGGCGCGACTGGCCTTAGCGACGAGATTGGCGAAGCGTGTTTTCGTGCTTCTTCTAAAGCTGCCCTTAACCTTGTTTGTTCCCCTTTAACTCTATCCCAGTCATCCCGCACTGCCTTTCTAAAATTAGATTCAACAGGTATAAGTTGAGTAAACCGAGGCTTAAGTTCGGCAAGTACTTCTTGAGCCCTATTTAGCATCCCTTGTTTCATATGGTCATCTGCAAGGCATTGTTTAATAAGCCTTCGGCCTCTGTCCACTTTCCGGCTTGCTCAGCGACACTGGCCTCTGCCAATTTTTGCTCAAAGGCTGCCTTATCAAAGGTGTAAATCATTCTTCGTTGTTCTGCGAGTTCTTCGCGTTGTGGCAAAATCCTCTCTTCTGCCCTGGCCATGCCTACAGCAATTTGTCTCTCTAATCTTTCCTTTTCATGAACAAACAACTGTTGTTGAGTACCGTTGAGGAGATTCCTATTCGCCTCAACGGTATCTCTTAGCCTCCTCACGAGGGCCAACTCCTCTTGTGCTGCGGTTAACACATCAATACCAGCGCGCATTTGCTCAATGTATAATAAGACCCTTTCATTATGCACAACCAAAGCCAAGACATAAAGAGCGGCATCATTAACTGCAAACGGGATTTGTGCGGATAAGTTTCCGACGGTCTCCAGGGCTCTTGTAATTTCAAACTCAACTTCATTGAAGTTACCTTCTCGTCTGAGCCTTTGTAATTTTGCGGCATCTTCTCGGAACAATTCTATTTTTCTCATGGCATAAGGTGTGAAACCAATCGGATAAATCATCCCTTCAGGAAGCGGGGTAACGGACAAGTCCATCTCTAATAAAACGCTAAAATCAGTAACGATTTCATAATATGCTGCGCTTCTTTCGGGATAAAATTGTAAAAGACGTTGAACACCCTCCTGTAAATTCTTCATATAGTTCGCAGCCTCTTTGGCAAACTGCCCTTTTAAATGTTTCTCTATTAACTCTTTTGCGTTCTGAAGATTTTTTAAGGCCAAATTAAGAAACCATTTTCCTTGTTGTGGGTCGTCAGCATCCATATACGCCTGCGCTAATTCTATATGAACCGGAATTTGCTGTACATAACCCGGAGTAATCCTGAATAACCTATCTTTCAATCGAGTTATTGTCCGGTCCTCATGATAATCCGCCATCGCCAGGCCCGCCTCGTGTTTGAAAAACCAATCTTTGTTGTGGGCGTAATGCTTGCGGTAAG
>JAPLLP010000325.1 GCA_026387515.1 Candidatus Omnitrophota bacterium
GCATGCATTATCGTAAAGATATAGGCAGAAAAGCGCTCTAGGGTTAAGGCATCCGGCCTTATAGCACCCCGCCTTACTGCACCCCGCCTTATAGGATTGGCGGGTGCGCCCCTTTTGGGGGCGGATCGGCGGGTGCGCTGCTTTCTGCAGCGGGTTTGGGCCAGTGTTCACTGTTGTGAAGGAGGGATAATGGGAAATATCGTGAGTATTATCATGGGCAGCGAATCAGACCTAGAAACCGTCCAGGAAGCGATTAATGTATTAAGGGAATTTAAAGTCGCCCAGGAGATCAAGGTTTTATCCGCGCACAGGACGCCTAAAGAATTGGCGGCATATGTGGAAGCCGCGCCGAAAAGAGGGGTCAAGGTTTTTATTTGCGCTGCCGGAGGCGCCGCGGCTCTGGCCGGAGTAGTGGCCGCGCATAGCGCGTTACCGGTGATCGGTATCCCCATTGAGACAAAGGCTTTAAAGGGCTTGGATTCGTTATTATCCACCGCGCAGATGCCCGGAGGTATTCCGGTGGCTTCTATGGCTATTGGCAAGGCTGGAGCGAAGAATTCCGCGCTCTTTGCCCTTGAGATTTTGGGAGTAACGGACGATCGCCTAAGGGCCAGGCTTTGGGCCTACAAGAACAAGATGCGGGTCAAGATCAAGAATATAAAATTAAAGGCATGAATCCTGCCAGGGTTGTGAAAGTTGATCCGGTTAATCCCGACGAGAAAAGCCTGCAACAGGCAGCAGGTATTTTAAAATCCGGAGGGCTCTTGATCATGCCTACCGAGACGGTTTACGGGATTGCCGCTAATATTCTGGATAGTAAAGCCATTGATAGATTATACGCCATAAAACAACGGCCTAGATCCAAACCTTTCTCATTGCATATAGCTTCAAAAGAGAGCGTAGAAACTTTTGCTAAAGATATTCCGGTTGTCGCCTATAAACTTATGCATAGATATTGGCCCGGGCCTTTGACCCTGATCTTAAAATCCAAGGACCAGGGTACTATCGGCTTGCGGTTACCGGACAATGAGATAGCGCGCAGGATCATCGATTTATCCGGGGTTACGGTTGCCTGCCCTTCGGCAAATATCTCCTGTAAACGGCCGCCTACTAATTTCCGGGAGGCAATTAATGATTTGGGAAGCCAGGTGGATTTCGCCATAGACGCCGGAGAGACCAGGCTTAAGGCAGAATCAACCATTGTGGATGTCACTACCAGTCCGCCGCGTGTATTGAGAGAGGGTTGGCTTAAAACTAGCGCTATTGAAGAAGTAGTAAAGTCTAAGACCGTCCTTTTTATTTGCACCGGTAATTCTTGCCGTTCCGTAATGGCCGAGACGCTCCTTAAGAAGGCTTTAAAGATAAAGAATAAGACCAATGTGGAGGTTATCTCTGCGGGTGTGTCTGCAACTGTGGGTATGGGAGCTACCGAAGAGGTCAGGGAATTATTGAGACAGGAAGGTATAGATGTCAGCGGCCATCGGGCAAGGCAGGTCACCAAAGAGATGATTGACAGGTCTGATATAATTCTGGTCATGGATATGGTGCATGAGCAGCGCATAATGTTATTGGCTCCGGAAGCAAAAAATAGGCTGTTTTTATTGAAAGAATTTGCTAAAATAACAGATAGCGAGTTGAGTATTTCCGATCCTATAGGTAGCACCATGGATTTTTATGGTAAAATCCTATCCGTGATCAAAGATGCGGTAGAGAGGATCGCAGAGATACTATAAGGATAGCCCAAATGAATAGCATAATAATTGGTTCAGACCATGCCGGTTTTTCCCTGAAAGAGAAGTTCAAGATCTATTTGGAGAAAAAGGGATTTTACGTAAAAGACTTGGGTACTTATTCCGAGAAACGCTGTGATTATCCCGAGTTTGCCTTTGGCGTTGCGTCTTTAGTATCTTCCGGAAAATTCAAAAGGGGGATACTGATTTGTAAAAGCGGCATCGGTAACTCTATCGTCGCTAACAGATTCCGCGGCGTGCGCGCGGCCTTGTGCTATAATACAAAAGCGGCTAGGCTTTCGCGCGAGCATAATGACAGCAATATCCTGGTATTGGGCTCGGGTTTTGTCAGCGAAAATAAATCCAAGGAGATCTTACGCGCATGGCTTGATACCGGGTTTCAGGGAGGCAGGCATAAACGGCGGCTAGATCTTATAAAAAAATTAGAGAAAAAATTAGGATGTAGATAGAGATGGAAAAATTAAAACAGGCTGATCCTGAGGTATATCTAGCGA
>JAPLLP010000269.1 GCA_026387515.1 Candidatus Omnitrophota bacterium
ACCGGCGCAAATCCTATCTGCGCCGGGTGTACATAGGATATGTATTATACGTTAGTTTAAGGTATTAGTCAATAATATATTATTACCTAAATTATTTTATTCCTCGATATCCCTGACGGGGCCGCGCAGGGATTTTTTCCGGGACCGCCTGCGCTTTTCTTCAAGGATTCTTTCTTTAAGTCCCTTTGGACGGCGACGGCTTTTACGCAGCTGTTTCGCTTTACGCTGTTTCTCCTCAAAAAGCCGTTCAGAAAATAATTTGTTAACCTTGGTGATAAGGATTCTCCTAGCAAGATAGCGGTTAGCGGCCTGTGAACGCTCCCTCTGACATTTTACCTCTATACCCGTAGGTATGTGTTTTAGATATACGCAGGTAGAAGTCTTGTTGACATTCTGGCCGCCGGGGCCGGAGCTACGCACAAAATTCTCTATAATATCTTCATCCCGGATACCCAGGCGTAACATCTCTTTTTTTAAATCAAGCATAGGTCCCATCCTTTAGCGGCAAAGATAAACAAACGGACAACTAGCGCAAAGCCGCAGATCCTCTTCGTCGGCCTTAAAAACAACCGCCGGGTCCAGGATATCCCGGATTATACAATCCAGGGCCTTAAGGTAAGTTCTTATTAATCTTTCTCTCTGCTCCGGGACAAGTTCTTTTTTAAAAAGAGGCGACAATCCTTTATTTTGTTTTAAGTCTTTTATAAAATACAGGCAGGCGTTCAAAGAAAATTCCCGGAATTGCGGATGAGTTGACACAATATAAAGGTATAAAGGCAGCTGGAACGACCGGATAGTTTTCTTAATGGCCTCTCTTGTAAAACCGGCAGACTCGATCTCTTGGGAGTCAGTCTTAGGCATAACATTGCTACCTCCGGTTTTATAATCAAGGATGAGCGCGCTTCTTGTCTCCAGAAGGTCAATGCGGTCCAAGATCGCCTTAAACCTGACCTTACCACAACTAAAGGTTATAGTATCGGAGAAAGTCTTTTCCAGGCAGAGTATCTCGGAGACATTCCTGGAATTCTCATTATCCAGGAATTTTTCCATACGAAATATTAGCACCTCCTTGATCATAAAGGCGTCGGAACGGGCCTTTTGCTGAAATTCCCGTTCGAATTTATCCTCCAGCGCCTTTAAAAAATCTTTTCTGAATTTGGAATCAATAACCGGCCTCTTGTGCAGAAAACAGCTGAACTGATCTTTAAAAAACTCGTGGATAAAGGTGCCGATGTCTTTTGCTTCCGGCTCATCCAAAAGATCCTCTTTTTCCTCCAGGCCTAGCACGTATTGGTAATAAAATTTCAAAGGGCAGGACAGATAGGTGTTGATACTTGAACTGGAATATTCCCGCGACTTTAAGAATTCAATTATCCGGGCATCCTTGCTGATCTCTAATCTTTTAGGCAGGACCTTGAGTTTAAAGGCCGCCTGCGCAGGTAAAAGCTGTTGCGCTGCGCCATCTATCTTTTGCCTGCTCCAAACCAACTCTTCGATAAACCTGCTTTTTTCTTTATCCGGAGTATCCTGGTATATCAAGACGGTGTTTTTTGCCGAAGAAATGAGCCGCATGAACTGATAACGTTGGATCTGATCTTCCTTTTCCAGCCGGTTTATACCAAGATTGATCATCACCTCGCGGGGTATGAGAGGCTCGTAGATCTTAAGATTCGGCAACACCGACTCATTCATATCAAGCATAACCACATTCTCGAAATTTAATGAGCGGGTCTCAAGTAACCCCAAAACCTGCAGCCCCTTTAAAGGAGACCCGGAAAAAGAGATTACCTGATTTTCCAATTTATTTTCAAAGATCTTAAAAATATCCTCTTGAGGGAATTTTTCGCGCCTAAATTCCGCGGCCCCAAGTTCGTCTTTTACCTTAAACAGCTCCTCGGCCATTTTCAGGTTAAGGGGATAATTGCCCAACGGGCTTTTCTCGATAAGCATAGAAACCAGCCCGTTTAGGACAAGAGAAAAATCATAAAGATTATCCAGGCCCTCCCAGGATTCGAATAACACCTGGTGCAGTTTCTCAACCGCCTCCTCAAGTTCGGCATAACTAACTTCCAGACCCATGGATTTTATAGTACGCATGGAAGATTCGTACAACTCTCTTGACCCGGCAATTTCCTTAAGGCCGATAAAAAGGCTGCCTGCCAGGGCGGTTTCTTCTATCCCCAATAATACCTCTTCAATCTTATGCGCCAATACCCGGGTCAACCCGGGGTTGGGAAAGATCCTTAAATTTTTTATCAAGGGGTGGGAGAGCGCCGCCAGGTAATCCCGGGCATAATATCTTGTCCCTTTTTTATTATTCTGCGCCTTGAATATCGCGGCTAAAAGCGCGTAAAGCGAACTACGTTTCAAAGGATACCCTAAAGACACATTGAAATCTTCTATATGGGCGGATATCTCTGCCAAGAGCGGTATAACATTATCCGGATTAGGGAGCACAACCACGGTCTTAGCCGGATCATTTATTTTCTTCAGCGCCTCTCTGGCCAGGCAGACCTGGGAATGCACATCAAAGCCAGCCTGGACCGTAAAATTAGGCTGCAAGACCTCCGGGTTCCTGGGCTGGATAGAGATGGAAAATTTTTCCGCAAGCTTATTCAACACGCCCCAGTCATTCTGGCTCCCCTGAAAGACGAGCGTGGCTTTTTTCATCTCATAGAGAGAGCTTATGATCTCTTCCTCTGTCTTGTGCAGATAAAAGAAACCGCAGAAAAAAGCCTGCTCAAACTCATCAAGGTTGACCTCGCGGATGCATTTTGCCGCGGACAGGTATTTCAAACCCCGGGAATAGGTCTTTTTATCTTTAAGCAACCCCTGATAAGCCTTGCGGATCAAGATGATACTACCAAGGAGGGCGTTAATATTTTCCGGGACATCAAAACCAATCCTGGCCTTGGACTGGACATTTTGCAACAACTCTTCCCTGGTATCTTCCAGATCCAGTTGTTCGATAAAAGAAAGTATCTCCCTGGCCCAGGGTAGAAATGCGCAGAATTTTTCCCTTCCCTTCACGACATCCGGCGCAACTGATTTCGCCAGGCTGTATATACTATAACAGGCATCCAAGTCTGAAACCGGCTTAACTGCCTCTTTCTTAGACAATATGTATTCCACGAATTCATCGATGGAGAAAAAACGCGGCGCCAGAAAACTTTTCTTGATCCTTGAGGCAAGCTCCTTTTTTAAGAAAAGTGCCGGCCTGCGTCCGCCAAAGATAAACAAAAGCCGCGAGATATCTCTGCCGCCTTTTAGATAATTCTCCTCTATGTAGTCCGTAAGCTTCAAGATAAAATTATCGCTCAGATTATAGGTGATTACGCGTTCCACTGACATTCTCCGTACTTAGGTCATCAAGATAAAGCAACACCCCTCTTACCGTTAAATCCGGATAGATCTCCTTGATAATCTGCATATATTCTCTTACCTGCTCCTGATAATCTCCGCTGTCGGCTCTTGAGCTCTTATAATCTATAATTACCGCCTCACCCGAGGAAATAACCAGCCGGTCTATTCTCAAAGTGTCCCCAAATCTATTCACGATCTCCTTTTCTGTAAAAACTTCTCCGGAAGCAACCTCAAAGAAAACCCGCAGATCCTCTCTGTCCAATAAATCCCGAACCGCTATTTCAAATTCGCTAAAGTCAGGAATCAGGGAAAAATGCGCGCGCGCCGCGTCTAACGCTCTCCTCATAACCAACATTTTATCCGCTTGGTATAAATTACCTATAGAACTTAAAATATAATGCAATATGTCGCCTCTCTGCACCTTATCCCGCCTAAGCAATAGCCCCTCTTCAACAAACTCATCCCTTAAAAGGCCTATCCAATCCTTATATTCCGAAGCGGGTATCCCGATAGAGAGCGCTGCCTGAGCTGCCCTCTGCCGACCCTTTGTCTTTTCGCCGCTTTCCATGCGATTTTGGGGGAAAAGCCCGCAGGCAATATTTGCCCTCCTCTCCCCTTTTTCAGGGACAAACACATAAAGCTCTTGCGCGGCCCGGGTCAAGGCAACGTAAATAATATTTAGTTCGTCGATCAAGCCTTTAAGATATTCCCGGGAACGTATCCGACGAAGCCTGGGAGAAAAATCCGCGTACCTGGCCCTGCTATATAAAAGTGTGAGCCCTTGCTCATTTGTCACTACTATTTCGCCATCGATCTTTATGTTGATCTCTAAAAACGGAACCAACACCACCGGAAACTCAAGACCTTTAGCTTTATGGATGGTAAGCACCTTGACCGCGCCTCCGGAAGAAGAATTTACGTATAAGTTTTCGGCGCTGGCGTCATTAAAAAATTCCAGGAATCCCGATATCCCGGGATATTTCTCTTCCTGCTGGCGGATCAGTTCCAGAAAGCCCATAAAAAAGGCCTGATATTCCGGAAATTCCTGATAGACCCGGTATTTACCAAGTATACTGATTACCAATTCATAAAGCGGGACAAATCCCACATTTTTAAAGAATTCATCCAGTAACGCGTCCCAGGTTTGGCCAAAGGTGGTGCGGAATTCCCGGTAAAGATAGGTTCGGGACTTTCCCTCTCGATGCAGATCAAATAAAAAATCCCGGATCTTTTGATTCTCCAATTTCGAGGCCCGGGAAAAAATTTCGCCTAAAATAAAAGAGGCAAAAGAGAGATTATCGATCGGAGAATTCAGGAAACGCAATAACGATACCAGCTCTTTAATATAAGCATTCTGCCTTATATCCAGCGTGGTCTCGCTCTCCACGGGAATATCCTCTTCCAAGAGCCAGGAGGTAACTAACTGGGCCTGCTCATTCTTCCTGACCAGGATCGCGATATCTTCCGGGTTAAACCTGGCGGTTAATTCTTTGACCAGGGGGATCAAACGTTCCCTTGTCTTGGCCTCCTTGTCCTGGGTATTTGCCGAATCCAGGCGCTCCAACAATACATAACCGCCTGGCTTAGACTTAAGGAATGCCTGTTCAGAGCCGCCAAAGACATCTAAAACCGTTGCCTTATCCGTTTCCCCAAGCAGACTATCGTCTTTTAGGGAAACGCTTATAGAATCCATAAACTTCCGGAGGTTTGCTCCGTAAAAAATAAGGTTATTGAATTCCACGATCTGTTTTTGGCTGCGGAAATTCCTGGCCAGCGACTCCCTATAAAAAAATGCGCTGGGGAATTCCCCCTGCACCGCATCAATAAACCCTGTCTCGGTGCCGCGGAAACGATAGATCGCCTGTTTTTTGTCTCCCACCAAAAACAATGAACCTCTTCCGCCAATAAAGCTCCGGCAGATCAAGGCCCTTTTCTTGGAACAGGTTCGCCGCTTCTTTATTTAACGCCTCTAGAAACAATATATCGTCGCGGTTAGCCAGGACTTTTAGATCAGACATCGCCGCGTTAAAAATATCTACATAGTAGCTATACATGAACAAAGACTCAGATTCAGCTAAATCCCTTAAACCCTCTCTTACGCGCTGCCATAGCTTTTCAGTCTTCTCTTTCAGGATAGTGTTTTTATTGAGAGGAAACTCTTCATGTTTAAAGTAATCCGAAACCTCATCAATATCAAAATTTTCCTTATTTTCTATAAGAAATGACGCTAGCGACTTGACAAAGGTCTTATGCGCGCCAAGAGGTAAATCTTCTTGCATTTTCTGCATGAGGGCGAGGATCCGAACCTTCAAGGCAAGTATATCCCCATACTCCAGGAAGCTAGCGATAAAGTTTCCGGAAAACTTGGCACATTTAGAATACAACGCAGTGATTATAGCAAGGATGCTTTGTTTGGGGAACCAGCCGGGTGAATTCTCAAGGTACATATACTGCTTGAGAAACTTACGGAAGATCTCTAAGACCTTTTTATCTTCGTGGGCGCGCTCAATAAGCTCATCCAAACCCAGAACAAGGTATTGGCTATACTCTCTTTCGGTACTAAAATTGGCGGATAAATCAAGCTTGAACGCACAACCCGAGAGTATGGTATTGATAAAACTGTCAATGGTCTGGACCTGAAAAAAATTATAATTTTTCAGAATATAATCCATTATCCTGGAGGCCTTTTGGCGGGCAAAGGTCTCATCCTGCCCCAATGAGCTCAAAAGCTCAAACTTCTCGTCCGGGCTTGAGAACTTATCTAAGGCGATCTTTTTAAGGAAATCCAGTATTCTCTCTTTCATCTCCAGGGCCGCTTTATTAGTAAAGGTAATGGCCAGTATGGCATTTAAAGGTATCTCTTCGGGTTTTAGGCGGGGATTAAAAAGGAGCTGCAGGTAACGCAGCGCCAGGCAATAGGTTTTACCTGAACCCGCAGAAGCCTCTCCCTTGCATACTTGGGGAACACGGAACAATTCGGGTTTCTCGGTAGCCATAATTGTAATATTAGCGCGCTTATTATCTCTTGACAAGGGGATATTTTCGAGTATACTTAAAAACAAACCTAACTCTGCTTGTTAGGTTTAATTTTATCCCGCGCTATGCGCGGGATTACATTTCTGAGAGTAAAATATGTTGAAAAAATGCGATATATGCGGAAAAGGTGAACAGATAGGAAGAGTTGTCGCGAGAAAAGGCCTGGCCAAACAAAAAGGCGGGACCGGAAGCAAGATCTGCCGCTCTTCTAAACACGAATTCCTGCCTAATTTGCAGAAAATGCGAATCTTGATCAATAGCCGAACCTGCCGGGTATACGTCTGCACCAAATGCATCAAAAAAGGCGAAATCCAGAGGGCTTAAGCCTACCTGAAAAAAATATCTTTTACTTCAAGGATCACCGAAAGCTCTTCCCGCCAATTATCTATTTTCAAGGTATAAACAAGATCAAATGAGCCTGCCGCAAGCAGGCTATCTTTAAGAATACCCTTGCCAAATCCTATTGCCGGATAACTAATGATTCCGTCAGTTACCCGGAACTTCAAGGTATCCCTGCTTAAAACCTGCGGCTCTCCCTTTAATTTTAGGCCCCTGGTAAAAAATGACGGTTCGGGATTAGCCGTGCCAAACGGCTCTAAGGTTTCCAATTCCTCGGCCAAAGGTATCCCTATATCGCTTAGACTAAGCTCCATATCCACCTCTAATGCCGGCAATAGGTCTTCCAATACCAGCTTCTCATCAGCCAGGATATTAATCCTATCTCTCAAAAGGCCTATATTCTGACGGGATACGGTCAGGCCTACGGCATGCGCATGCCCTCCAAAATTATGCAGTAGCCCTTCGCATTCAAGCAGCGCCTGAAAAAGATGAAAATTCTTGATGGAGCGTCCGGAGCCTTTACATAAACCATCTGTCTTAGATATCAAGATGGTGGGCCGGTAAAACCTGTCTGCCAATTTCGAGGCCACGATACCCAAAACCCCCTGATGCCAGTCCTCACCGGCCAGGACAATGACTTTTTGTTTCTTGAAATCTACCTCCTGCTCGATCAAACTTAACGCCTCCATTAAAATCTTAGCCTCTACCTTCTGACGCTGCCGGTTATGCCCTTCGATAATACCGGCCAGCTCATCCGCCTCTTTGGGATCATTGCTTAATAATAAAAGCAAAGAGGTCTCTGCGGTATCCATGCGACCGCTTGAGTTTATGCGCGGTCCGAGGATGAATGAGACGAAAGTAGAATTAATTTTCTTGGTTTTTAAACGGCTGGCCTTAATCAGCGCCTCCAGGCCCGGACGCCTGGTGCGGGAAAGGCTCTCTAACCCAAACTTTGCGATGATCCGGTTCTCTCCCACCAGCGGCACAACGTCGGCGATAGTCCCCAGAGCTGCCAGATCAAGGTCTTCCTCCGGTTTTCTTTCGCCTAACGCCTGGGCCAGCTTATAAGCCACCCCTACCCCGGCTAGATCCCGATAAGGATAGCCTGAATCCTTTACCTTAGGGTTAATTATGCTTGATGCAGATGAAAGCTCATGCGTAGACGACTCATGATGATCAGTAATAATTACTTCAATGCCGAGGCTTCTTAATTCTTTAATCTGGGAGAGGCTGTTTGTTCCGCAATCACAAGTGATGAGTAATTTTATGCCTTTTTCTTTGGCAAAATGCGCAATCTCTTTGGTAAGGCCGTAACCTTCTTTAATGCGATGAGGCAGATAATGCTCTGCCTTTATTCCTTTTTTTCCCAGGGCGCCTTTAAGTAAGGCCAAGGCGGTCAGGCCATCGACGTCATAATCGCTAAAAACCAGGACCTTGTCTTTTCTCTCCTGGGCATTACGGATAATCTTGACCGCATGGTCCATCTGATGAAAAGAAAACGGGTTGGCGAGATCCGCCAATCTCGGATGCAGGAATTTTTGCGCGTCGCCGGGAGTTTTGATCCCGCGATTAACCAATACCTGGGCCAAGATTTCCGATATCCCTAACTCTTGGGAGATGGTTTTTTGCAGATGCGGATGGGACGATACCCCGACTTTTATAATTTTGTGAGGATGCATGGAAAGAATCTACATTGTATCCGGGTGGGTAATACCCAGCAACTCCAGGCCTGTACCCAGGACCGTCTGCGCCGCCTGAATAAGCGCAAGGCGAGCCAAGGTCAATTGATTATCCTGGCCTAAAACGCGATGCTGATCGTAGAATTTATGAAAGGTCTCTGCGAGTCCCTGTAAATACACACTAATCATGTAAGGGTCTTCGGTGATCACGCAGATATTCAAGACGGCATTAAACTGCCAGATCTTTTTGATCAGGTCCAGTTCCTCTTTCTCTTTAAGCACGCGCACATCCAGCTCATCGGGTTTAAGTGTCGAGGAACTGCTACGCAGGATGCTGGCAATACGGGCGTAGGCATACTGGCAATAATAGACCGGATTTTCCGAGGTCTCTTTTTTGGCTACCTCCAGGTCAAAATCCAGGTGGCTTGAGGTACGGCGCATAAGGAAAAAGAATCTTGCCGCATCCTTACCCACCTCATCCAATACCTCTCTTAAAGTGATATACTGGCCGCGGCGAGTGGACATAAGAACCGGTTTACCGCCTCTGGATATGGTAGCCAGCTGCACGATGATGATAGAAATAGAGCTGGCATCATACCCCAGGGCCTGGACTGCCGCCTTGAGCCGGTTAATATAACCGTGATGATCCGGACCCCACAGGTTGATTATTTTCTTAAATCCGCGCCGGTATTTATCCCGGTGATAGGCGATGTCCGGAGCTAAGTAGGTATAAGAACCGTCGCTTTTGATCACCACCCGGTCTTTATCATCGCCGAATTGGGTAGAGCGAAACCATAGGGCCCCGTCTTCTTCAAATAAAAAGCCCTTCTCTTTCAAAAAGGCAAAAGCCTCATCTATCTTTCCGCTCTCCCTTAAGCTTCTCTGGCTATACCAGCTATCAAATTTGACCCCGAAATCCTCCAACTCCTGCTTGATGATCTCTAAGATATACTCCGCGGCAAAATCACCCCAGTCTTTACCTTCGGGCTTTTTTACCTTGGCGTCCTTGGCAATCGTGTATATGTATTCTCCCTGATAATGGTCTTCCGGAAATTCGACCTTGGCGCCTTCAAGCTCCTGTAAACGCAGCTGGACTGAGCGGCCCAGGATATTGATCTGGTTACCCTCGTCATTAAGATAGTATTCGCGCTCCACCTTAAACCCGGTGAATTCCAAGACATTAGCCAGGCAATCGCCCACTGCCGCCTGGCGGGCATGGGCCACCGAAAGGGCGCCGGTAGGATTGGCGCTGACAAATTCGATAAGCACCGGGGTCTTTTTACCCAGATCAAGCCTCAGGGCATCCCGCCCCTTAACAATCAAATCGTTGAGCTGATCATAAAAAAATCTATCTGCCAGATAAAAATTGATAAAACCAGCCCCCTCAAGCTTGATATCCTTAATATAAATATCAAGCTCTTTGGATTTGACTTTATTCTGCATAATCGGGATAAGGCTTGAGGCTATCTGGGCAGGAGACTTTTTAAATATCCTGCTCATGCGCATGGCGACATTCGTAGCCAATTCCCCGAAACGGGTATCAGTGGGAAAATCCAGATACACACCGGCATTAAGCTCCAGGTTACTATCAAGCTCTTTGAGGGAATCCTGAATCAAATCTTTTAATTCTGTGGCCAGATCCTGTTTCATATTTTTTTTGGAGTCTAGCGGGCAGGAGATTTTTTGCGGGTAGAAACACGCACCTTTTTTGCGTCCTGCCAGAGCCGCTCGAGAGAATAGTATTCCCGAATAGGCTTATAAAAGATATGTACTATGACACTTCTAAAATCAAGCACAATCCAGCCTGATTTATCCTCGGCAGGGATCCGGGAGAGGGGTTTTAAATTTAACCTGCTTAAATCATCCTGCACTGCTTCGGCAATAGCATTGGTCTGCCGAAGAGATTGAGCGCTCAGGATAACAAAATAATCGCAAAATGCAGCTAAACTCCTAAGGTCCAGGATGCGCACATCCTCGGCTTTCTTAGACTTAGCGACGCTTGCGACACGTAGGGCTAGTTTTCTACTTTCTATTTTTCGCCTCTTTTAAAAAACAAAGGACGATTCTTTAACCAAAATCGAAACAACTTAGAGAGAACCGTCCCCTATTTCCACGAATGGATTATTTTTTACCTAAGATTTTATACATGCCGGTACCGCAATCGGGACATTTGCCTTTTGCTGCCAGGCGGCCGTTCTTCATAGTTACCTGCTGCTCATCCTTCATGTCTTTCTTGCTTTTACATTTCACGCAATAACCCTGTTCAGCCATTTTGAATCCTCCTTCGCAGTAGCGAATGCCGGCCAATCCGATATGGCCGGGCATTGCAGTAATGAACAAAAACCCATCCGATAGGATTGGGGGTAACGCAGTAACGAACTCACCTCTATTATTTCAATTATATCACGGCGCAAGGGACTGTCAATTATTTCTTACTGCCGTTGGAATGCAGCGTATACTTCTCCTCTATCTCACCGACAATCTCTTCAACCAGGTCTTCAAGCGTAACCAGGCCCAGGGTTTTTCCGGTCCCGTCCGTAATAATAGCCATCTGGATCTTATCAGACTGGAATTTCTTCAAGAGCTCATTTACGCGCATCGAGCCCGGGACATAATAAGCATCATGCACCAGGTCATTCGGCAGGAATAACCCCTTCTCTCTAAGTATATAGAGAAGATCGTGCGAATAGATAACGCCGATGACCGCATCGGGAGAATCCTTGTACACCGGTAACCGCGCGTGCCCTTTCTCCAGGAAAGTATTCAACAGTTCTTCAGGGCTGATATTGATATCTACCGCGACCATCTTGTCCTTGGGCACCATAACCTCAGAAAGGCGCGTATCGCCGAATTCAAAGATCCGGTGCAGCATTTTTCTCTCTTCGTCGCTTAAAACCCCTTCCTCCTTGCCCACTTCGATCATCAAACGCAACTCTTCTTCAGTAATAAGAGGCGACCTTTTGGAAGGGCCTACACCGAAGATATGTAGAATAAAATTGCTCACACTGGTAAAGATACGGATAACCGGATTAAAAAAAGTAACCAGGACATCCATGATCGGAGCGGTGAACACAGCCACCTTCTCCGGATGCTTGGTAGCCAGGATCTT
>JAPLLP010000028.1 GCA_026387515.1 Candidatus Omnitrophota bacterium
AAAATTACAGAGCTGAAAAAGATAATCATTCTGAGCACTCAGTTACTTGGCATAAGCCTTTACATTACAGTAAAGAACCATTGATTAAGGTTGAGAGTTTACAGGATAAGATTCAGCAGTATCATGTGGAAAAATATTTAAAGAAAATAGCGGGCAAAGCATAAAAGAATTTATAAGGAGCCGAAGAAATGAAAACGGAAAATCAAAGTGATTGGTTAAAAAATATTCTTGAGATACCTGCCGAAACTCAGACGATTGAATTCAAGCGCTTGTCCGAGGATAAAGTTGTTACCAAGGTTGTGGAAACAGCCGTGGGCATGACTAACACGGATGGAGGCGTGATCATTCTGGGTGTTGACGACCCGGAGAAAACAAAACTCAAAGGTTTTGATCGTATTTATGGAATTGATGAAGATACTCAAATATACGATGCATTAGGGCGAGAACTGCAAAGAATTACCCCACCATTATCTGGCCTATGGCCGCCAACTCTTCTGGATGTTCCCGGTAGTAACAAGCGGGTTGCGAAATCGGCAGTTAACCGCTCACGAGGTTGTGAAATTTGCGTATGCAAAAGGATTTGAGCGGGCCGATAAAGGTCTTGTGAGCATCGATTTTAAGCTATTAAAGACACCTTATTTTGAAGAGTGGAAAGAGGCGAGACGTGTTAATGGTAGTCCTATTGAAACGGTTTTGGAAAAGACTGGTTTAGCGCGAAAAGACGAACATGGTAAGCTTCTTCCTACGTTAGCCGCGGTTTTATTATTTGCAGAATATCCCAATGAGCTTACCGAGACCAAATGTGCCATCCGGGTTTTTCAATACACTGGCACCATCGAGAATATCGGAGAAACCCCTAACCTTAACGGCGTGCCGAAAACTATACAAGGCCCGCTTATTAAACAGATCAAAGACGCGCATGAATATGTTCTAACGCTTTTGCGATCGGGCATTCGGATCCCGTCTGGCTTTAAGACGATATATCAAATTCCAGAACGTGCGGTTAAAGAAGCTATTACGAATGCGGTAATTCACAGGGACTATCACATGAAAAGGGATATTGAGGTTAAGATCTACGAAGACAGGGTTGAGGTAGATAGCCCCGGGCTGCTTCCTTATAATATCACACGAACCAATATCGGGTGGGTGCGCGCCGAAGGGTATAGAAATGATTTACTGGTCAAGCATTTACGGGAGTTTCCGTCACCGCCTAATCTTGATCAGAACGAAGGAGTTAGGGCCATGAGGAGCGAAATGTCCTCTCGGAATCTTTATCCGCCTATATTTTTAACCTATCCGATATATCAAGATTCGGTTAGGGTAGTTTTGCTTAATGAATATCGACCCTCGGAGTGGGAAAAAATCAGCGTTTACCTGAAGGAAAATAAATATATTACCAATGAAGAGGCTAGAGAAATTACTGGGGTTATCCAGCGCGACAAGATGGCAAGAATGTTAAAGAACTGGGCTAATCAGGGATTGTTAATACAAATTGTGCCGCCTTCTGGTTATTTTAAAGGAACAAAATATAAACTACCGGATTCTCCAGAGGTTAAGAAGTAGTGGTGGCACTTGTTCTACGTCAAAGCGAGTAAATCGTAACTCATTGATATACATATAGTTACGATAGTTTTACTTGTTTTCCATGGCAAATTGCCATGAAATGTGTTCAAAAGAGCGCATGCGGGGTGAAAGGGGCATCAACGGGCAATCGGCTCATAAATGGCTCACAATGGGCTCAAAAGGGCCCAGTCGGGGGCTCCCGGTCGCGAGAATTGGCGATCATGGCGGTAAAGATTACTCCTGTAAGGGTCGTAGTAAAGGTCGTAGAAAGGGTCGTAGAAAAAGGCGGAGTAAGGTTCGGAGAACGGGTCACTGAAAAAGGTGGCCAGAAAAGTATCCAGAAAACTAACCTGGAAACTAAACTGAAAACTAACCTGAAAATTTTGGATCTGATAAAGCGCATCGGCCCCGATAAAGGCGGGCATTGGGAAGTGGTAAAAGGATAACGAATGGAAGCTCGGGAGACTGTAATTAATGCGGATAGTCGCTATAGGAGATACTCATACCAAGCACCGGAAACTTCAGGTTCCTGATGGTGACGTCCTAATTTTTGCTGGAGATGGTGAATTTCGTTCGGCTTTAGATCTTATCGATTTCAATGATTGGCTTTCGGAATTGAAGCATGAGCTTATTATCGCTATCGCCGGGAACCATGATTTCTTTTGCGAGAGGTGTCCGAATGAGGTCGGGAAGTATTTAACCAAAGCGGTTTATTTAAGAGATGAAAAGTACGCCTTGCCGAATGGCATGACATTATGGGCATCTCCGATGACTCCGACATTTTTAAATTGGGCGTTCATGGAATCAGACGACAATTTGGATAGATATTATTGGAGCAAGATACCTCAAAAGACCGATGTGCTCTTAACGCATGGGCCCGCTCATGGTTATTTGGATATTGCCGAACCTCAAGGCAATCATTTGGGCAGTAAAACCTTGGCCAACAGAGTTGAGAAGTTAAAGATTCCTTATGTTATCTATGGGCATATTCATGGTGGTTATGGCATTCAGAAAACAAAAGATACAACGTATGTCAATTGCTCTATGTTGAACGAGGAGTATGACGTGGTAAATCAACCCGTAGTGATTGACGTATAAAGTTGAAGTGAAGAACAGAGA
>JAPLLP010000142.1 GCA_026387515.1 Candidatus Omnitrophota bacterium
TGGTAAAAATAAAATTGTCAGCAGCAGGATTGTTTCGAATCATGTTCAGCATAACGGGAAAGAATGTAAAGTGGTCGATGAGATATTGAAATATAGGATAACTCATCTAATAGCAGACAGTATGGGGGTGGCTGCACAGAAAAGATTCGCACAAGTCAATGTTCAGGTATTTAAATATTCAGGCAATGTAAAAGATGCTATTGATAATTTTTTAAAAAAGAATGTAGAACTTGCTAAAAAAGTAGTGCTTTCTGATTCAGCGGCTGATAGGTTACGTAATCTAGTCTAGGAAGAATTATCGTAATAGAAAGAAATAGGTTTAAAAAGATTTGTAATGACCCCCATTTATTAAGGGGTTAGTATAGAAGCCGCATCTTAAAAATGCGGTTTTTTAATTTTGGAAATGAGGGTCCTGTCTTAAGGTTCAGTTGCGACCCTTGAATGTCCATGCCTGGAGTTTGTTGTAAGGTAAAAAGCCGGCAGGCAGGAACATGGAGAGGGTGAGGGGATTTATTGAGCTAGGAGTTTTGTTTTAATTTAATATCAAAGAAGGCGCCTTCTTACATATTCAGTTTTGACTTCGGAACTAAGTTTTACAGCAATCAATATACAGCCAATAATCATTATAGACCCCATGAAAATGGGATTTTTTTCAAAAAACCATCCACCAACAATTATAGGAATGCTGTAAATTCCTGTCTCTATTATTACGGATAACCCCATTTCCTTCACCCTCCCCATTAGCCAAGCCAATTATTTAACCCTTTCGACTCAAAATATTTCTGTTAGATTTTGCCACTTTCCGCGTCTATTAATAGTAGGAGGTGGTAGGATGTTTACATGGCTCTGGAATATAAGGCATAGGAAGTTGATTAAGGAGACAGAGGCAATAATGAGGCTGTATCTGTTTTTAAGGCATGACTGCGGGCTGAGAGAGGCGGATAGGCTGAGCGCGAGGGAGCTAGGAGTTGCTTAAGTGTTTGACTAAGCAAGAAAAAGGTTAGAGTTTAATATAAGAGATAGTATAATATAACAATATAACACCTAATTCACATGGCAAATATCGATAAAAGATTAATTGAGATTTGTAATGAGGCTGTAGCGGATGTTGAGGCTAAGAAATTCCCTGATTTTTTATCGTCATTTAGACAGAGACAGGATGCTGCAAAAAAAGAAGGCGATCAGGAATTAGAGGAGTTTATTAAATTGCTTTGGGGTGTTTTCTCTATGTATTTTACATTTGCCAAAGGTCAGCCTTTCGGTCCGCTTATGTCTGGGCCTCAAGGAAGAACAATGATTCCTGAAGATTTAACCGAAGATGAGTTATTAAAGCTGGAAAAAAGCCTCGGAGCATCTAATAATCCTGAATTCGTTGCGCGAATTTGTGATGTCCTTTGGATAAGACGCAGGAATCCTTTATATGCCAGAAAAGCAATAAATGCTTATTTACAGTCTGCGGATGAGGATAAAGATGAATCTTGGGTGCCTAGGAGTGAATGGCTCAAGAGGGCTACTCAAATTGTAATGGAGTTAGGGGAAAAGGCACAAGAAAGAGAGATTATTAAGAAAAAAATAATGGATTTATTTGAAGATAGTAGAAAAACTTGTTTTAATCCTAGAATGGATTATTGGCCCTCGTCTCTATTAAAACTTATTATAGAAAACAAACTTGCTGATAATTGGGAAGAGCTTGGCAATAAATCTGTTGAGATAGCGAAAGGATTTCCTGTTTCGCCGGGATGTGATGCACCGCGTAAATATTATGGATTAGCAGCTGCATGTTACAATTATGCAACTAAGCCAGATAAGGTTAAGGAAATGAAAATTGCTATTGCCAAACACTGGGAGGATGAGGCAAGAAGTTTCAAGACTCCTGAAGGTTGCGATGGATTTAATTTAGCACATCGGCTTGAAAAGGCTATTCATGCTTATCGCGAGGCAGGAGATAGTAAAAGGGCTGAAGAACTGGTGCATGAATTGAAGGAAGCAAATAAGATTGCAACAAGCCAAATGAAAATCATCACAAGTCCACCTATTGACGCCGCCCCTTTATTAAAAATCGCAGATGATGGGATAGGAGACAAAAAGGGAATTGCTGCAATTGAAGCGTTTGCTACATTACTTACGCCTTTTTCTTACGAACACGAAGAAGAATCAGCCAAGAAGATGCTCAAGGAACACCCATTGCAGGGTTTATTTAATACTCAAGTATTGACTGATGAAGGGAACGTAGCAGCTACAATCCCTAGCATGACGGATGACTACGATGAGGCGATTAAAGCTCAAGTTGTCCGGGGCTACAATCTCGGCCAGAGTTTGTCAGCAAATACTACTTTAAGACGAGGCATTGCTTTAATCTTGGAATCAGGAGACTCTTGGAGAGAGGGGCTAAAAGAGCTGATAAATTCAAGTGTATTCGTACCAAAAGATAGAGTAGATATTTATCAAAGAGCAATTCTCGCGGGATTTGAAGACGACTTTTTGTCGTTTACTCATCTAATCGTCCCTCAGATTGAGAACTCAGTAAGGTTAATATTTGGCATGAACAAGCAAAAGATTACCTCTGTACGCGAGGGAATACAGCAAGAAAGAGACTTAAATCAACTTTTGACTGATCCAGAGGCCGAAAAAATATTCGGGAAAGATTTACTCTGGGAAATGCGATCTGTTCTAATTGAAAAAACCGGTCCGAATCTGAGGAACAGAATATGTCACGGTCTAATATCGTCCACTGGGATAAATAACTCTTCATCTGTCTTTTTATTGTGGTTGATTCTTCACTTGATTGTTGGTTTTCAATCAACCGAGAAAAATGAAGACCATAATTAGAGGTAAAAATGTCAGAATCAATATTTGAGGAAGGCGGCCCGCATAAAATAAAACGGATAGATACGGATAAATATCAAATGAATGTTTCCTTGCCTTTAGATTCAGATGGTCGTTTGGCTCGGGAATGTCCTTCTGAGAATTGTTCTCCGGGTTATTTTAAGGTCAAACCGGGAACCGGAATCACAAGCGAGCAAAAATCTGCTTTTTGTCCCTATTGCCGATTTAGTTCTGAACCTAAAAATTTTGCCACAAAAGAACAGGTAAGATATGTAAAAGATTCAGTTATGAGAGAAACTCATGAAGGTATCGGTAAGATGATTCAGGATGCTTTGGGATTGGGTCCTTCCGGCAAAAAGAAATATGGTGACGGGTTTATTTCTATGGAGATGAGTTATAAGGCTGGGAGTTTACCGTATGTAAGACCTCCAATTGAAAGTGAATTGAAGAGAGATGTTATATGTCCAAATTGCGGCCTAGATCATTCTGTTTATGGATTGGCTACATGGTGTGCGGATTGCGGGAGAGATATTTTTTTAATTCACGTTGAAGCAGAACTGAATGTTGTAAAAACAATGTTAGAAGATGTAAGCAGACGCCAAGAGAAAATAGGGTCTCGAGTAGCGGCTAAAGATATAGAAAATTGCCTTGAAGATACTGTATCAATTTTTGAGGCTGTGCTTAAAGCCCTGTTAATCCGTTATTACATCAATAAGGGGCTGTCTGAAGATGAAATCAATGAGATTTTGAAGAAAAAAATAGGCAATGCCTTTCAATCGATATCGCGGACAGATTTGTTCTTTCAAGCCGAGCTCGGCTTTAAACTTTTTGATGATGTGGACAAAGAAACCCTTGAATTCCTTGCTTTGACTTTTGAAATGCGGCATCCTATTACCCATAATCTTGGCATAGTTGATAGAAAATATCTTGAGAAAGTAAGATCAGCTGAAAAAGAAGGCCGCGAAATACGGGTGACGATAGAGGACATAGAAAAAGCCATAAATATTTCATTTGATATCTTTAAGTCTACACATAGACGTTTGTTTAGAGCTGATGATGGCAACTCAATAATTTAGGTTTGTTTCTATTCCTGATGTGTTATAATGTGAAATAATGTTAAATTCCATCCAAGAGGGGTTTGCATATGCCTAAAAGCTATCTGACAGTCAGGGATGCCGCAAAGCAGCTTGAGCTTACCGAGTATAGGATAAGGCAGCTCATCAATCTCAAAGAAATCAAAGCCACAAAGATAAAGCAGTGGAGGATTAAGCCGAAGGATTTAGAGGAGTTTGTCAGGGCGAGAACGAATAAATAAAGAAGTAAAGTATGCCTATAAAGAAAATTATTGTATCAGAAGACTTGCTTAAGAAATTAGAACAGCCAGATAATCCAGTGATTGTTGTGGGTATTCCTATGGGGACTGCTCCTGCTGCAACTGGCGATTATGTTTTGCATGAAGTTCAGGAAAAATATCCTGCTGTTATGGTTTCTGCTACTACTGGAAGCACGATCAGCTTTGTGGCCGTGCAAGCGGCAGAAGAGGAGCATATGAAGCTGAAGAATGTTAAGCTTCATGTTGGGATTAATCCAAGCGTTGATTTTGAGTGGGAGAAGAAATAGAAAAAGAAGATCCTGAATGCGGTTCCGTAATAGGTTTGGGCGTTCAAACTAACTAAAAGTATTTATAGGTAATTATTGGAGAATGAGTATATGGCCAATGTTCAAGAGGTCACAAAACCTGATTATAAAATTGATTTGTCCAATGCTCAAATACTTTCTAAGCCTCTTCTCCCATTACAGCTACTCAAAGTAATTGATGAAGACAGCTTTGAAGAAATAGTGCATGAATGGGCCTTTGAGTATTTAAAGTCGAAATATGAAAAAGTATGCCGTCTTGGAGGTACGGGCGATAAGGGTAGGGACGTAGTAGCTTACTCAGATTGCAAAAACGATATCTGGGATAATTATCAATGCAAGCATTATGCCCAAAAATTAAACACCTCGGATGTTATTCTTGAAATTGGCAAGTTGTGTTATCGCTGTTATCTAAAAGAATTTACTTCTCCTAAAAAATATTATTTTGTCTCACCTTTAGGCGTTGGAACGAAAGTCCATGATTTGTTAAGAAACGGTGTTTCTCTTAAAGATACACTAAAGAAGAACTGGAATAATAGCTGTGAGAGCAAAATATGCTCTGGCAAAAAAGTAATTTTAGATGTTGGTCTTAGTGCTTATATAGATAGTTTTGATTTCTCAATATTTGATTATATTGAACCATTGGAGTTTATCAACCAATATAAAGGCACTTGTTACTATTCAGCTCGTTTTGGTGGCTTTTCCAAGTCTCGCCCACTACCGCAGCCAGCCCCAGAGAAAATACAAGATAATGAGTCAGTTTATATTAAAAAAATATTAGAGGCCTACAGCGAATATCTTAATAGTGACATTGAAAATGCAAAAAAGCTGGACGCTTACCCAGATTTAAAAAAGGATTTTGAAAGGCATAGGACTTGTTTCTTTTGTGCAGAATCTCTTAACAAGTTCTCGCGAGATATTTATGATCCAGACCTTAAACACTTTGAGAATTTAAAACAGGAAATATATGATGGAGTGATTAATACTATTGAAGAAGACGCAGAAAATGGATTTTTACGGCTTAAAAAAGTATTAGATAGGGCAACAGATTTGGAAATTACGAACAATCCCTTGATGAGTAGTGTCAAAGTAAACGATAGAAAGGGAATTTGCCATCACCTAGCTAATGAAAGAGATGATGTAAAATGGAAAAAATGATCACCCCATATTTTTTCAACTCTCCCTTAGAAACGGGTCTAAGATTACTGTTTGTATTTAACAATACAAATAAACGATTTTTGGACATTCAAAGGTTAGTGTATTACAACTATTTGTTGATACATTCCTCTGATATCCCGGAGGCCCCATTTGAAAGTTTGCATCCTGAAATGCCAAACAGGTCTTGCGAAATATTAATAGGAAGAAAAATAATTCAAAAAGGCATCAACTTGTTATTATCCAAAGGATTGATCTGTGTCCATTATGAAAAATCCGGGGTTCGTTACAACTCAAATGAAAATACTTCTTTATTCTTGAGCCATTTGTCTTCCAACTATTCTAAAGAATTAGAAAAGCGAGCAAAATGGGTCTGTGAGAAATATGATCCGATGTCAGATCTCAAATTAAATGAATTTATGCAAAGCAATCTTGGCACATGGGGTGCTGAATTTTCGCGGGAATTTCATCTCATGGGAGAATTGAACAATGCATAAGGGATTTTATTTCAAGGAATTGAGGGTTGTGGGAAAAAAGGTTAAACCCGCAAAGTTGTTGTTTAATAGAGGTCTGAATGTTCTCCAAGGCGCATCAGATACTGGGAAATCTTATGTATTTAATTGCATTAATTATGTTCTAGGCAGCACCAGAGAGCCTAATAAAATAAAAGAAGCTGAAGGATATGATGAAATAAGATTGAATCTATGCACTTATGATAATCAGGATTTCACAATTGGCAGAAAATTCGGTGATTCAAAAATATATGTTGCCAAAGCTTTCATGGATGGCTATGACAAAGTTAGCACAGATAAATTGAATTCGATACATAGCTCAAAATCCGATGACAATATATCATATTTCCTATTGAGTCTAATTGGTTTAGAAGGTAAAAAATTAAGTGTAAATGCTAGGAATGAAAAAAGGGCTATAAGTTTTCGAGATATTGCTAATCTCTGTCTTATAAACGAAGAATTAATAATTTCTACGACTTCTCCTATCTACTCGGGGCAAGTTGTTAATAAAACCGTTGAAGAATCAGTTTTTAAACTTATTTTATCCAGCAAGGATGACGACGAGCTGGAATCTCTTGAAAATCCTAAAGTATACAAAAATAAAATTAAAGGCAAAATAGAATTTATTGAAGACTCGATTATCGGTAAGAGCAAACGACTTGAAGAATTAGAAAAAAATGTGAAGAATATGGAAATAGATGAAATAAATATCAGGATAGACGAGTTTACCAACCTAATAAATGAGTCTTATAAAAATGTACAAGAGGAAGATAAGAAAAGGGCTGTTATATGGAATGACGTTGAGTCACTAAGAAGCCAATTAAATCAAATTGAAGAACTCGAGAAACGCTTCCACTTACTAAATAAACACTATATCAGTGATTTAGATAGGTTAGAATTTATTAATGAAGGGAAACAGTATATAGAACAGCTGAAAGATATTGAATGCCCCATTTGTGGTTCCTGCATTAATCAAAAAGTTCTTGATGATTATGAAGAGCGTAACTCTGAAAAGATAATGATTTCGTTGATGTCAGAGTCAGACAGCATAAAACTAAAACAAAAAGAACTATCCGATACTCTACAGCAACTTAATAACCAAAAAATAGAATTATCTTCTAAGCATACTATTAAAGTCGGTGAATTTGAGGCAATAAACACGTATATAAATAATAAGCTAAAACCCGTAGCGGATATAAATCGGCAAAAACTCGAAGAATATTTGAAGCTTAAAGAAGATAAATACGGAATATCCGTTTTAATCGAAGAAATAAGTCAGCTGAATAGGGATAAAAAATATTATTATACTAAGCTTGACGAGAAAATTAAGAAGATACCCGGAAGGTCTGTACCTAACGATCTGTATAACCTATTTTCCGATGAAATAAAGAAATATCTTATTGAGTGGGGGCTTACTTGCAATACAGTCTATTTTGATAAAACTGAAAATGATATTGAGATTGATGGCAAGCCAAGAAGTCATTACGGAAAGGGATTTAGGGCAATATACCAATCAGCCTTTATGATCGGCTTAATGGATTATTGTTTGAATAAGAATAATAATAAATTTCACCCATTTTTCCTGATATTAGATTCTCCTTTGACAACCTATAAAGAACAGGATAAAGACAAAATTCTAAAAGATGATGAAGTTTCGGAGAATATTCAAGAATTATTTTATAAAAGTCTGTCAAAATATGATAAAAATAGTGAATTTCAAATATTCTTGCTAGAGAATAAAGACCCCGAAGAAAAAATAAAAAAATTAATAACCTATGAGCATTTTTCAAAAAATCCAAATGTAGGTAGATACGGATTTTTCCCT
>JAPLLP010000336.1 GCA_026387515.1 Candidatus Omnitrophota bacterium
AAGATAAATTTGAGACTAAAAAATAATGCCGTCGAAGAGTTTGAGCGCACGGTATTTTTGCCTTTGGGGGGTTAATAACTCGTAAATATGAAAAATAGGGACGCCTCTGTATTAATGATCAGTCTTTGGGTGTTAGTGATCCTTACGGTGCTTGCCGTAAGCGTAGGGCATCGCGTGTCAATGGTCCTGAGGCTGGCCCAATACCAGCGGGATTCTGTAAATGCGGCATTTTTGGCCAAGGCGGGGATAAGCCGCGCCTCGGGCATAATCGACCGCGATAATAATACCTATGATGCCTTGAATGAGCTCTGGGCGGATAATGAGGCCGCGTTCAAGAAAATCGTCTTTGGCACCAATGCGGACGAGTTTGCCTCGGTTAGTTACGAGGTGTCTGATGGGGGCATAACCAAGACTATTTTCGGCGCAAGAGACGAAGAGTCTAAAATAAATATTCAGACGGCTTCCAAGAAATTAATTATGGAGTTGGGAAGAGACTGTTTTAGCGATACTGTCCAGTTAGACAAATTGGCTGGTTATATCCAACTGTGGCGTGGTAGCGGAGATGACGGCGGCGCGGTGCCCACCTTGGGGGAAAAAGATAAGGATTTTAAAAAGGGAGCATTCGCTAATCCGCAAGAGCTGTTAGTAGTCCTGGAGTATTTTTTCCGCGATAATGGTTATCAGGATTATCGCAAGAAGGCGCGTGATTTTTTTGCCTGCGTAGAGGATAAGATAACCGTTTGGGGAGAGGGGAAGGTCAATATTAATACCGCGCCGGAAGATGTGTTAAGCAAACTTTTTGCTTCGTTGACGGATCAAGATAAAGCCGCGGCTTTGGCTGCGGATATAGCCGCGCAGAGAGAGGCGAACCTGAGGGATAATCCTAGCCAGGCGCCATTTAGCGGCGTAGACGACCTTAATATTAAACCTGAGAACAAGGCCTTGTTTCTCAGCCTGAATCCTGCGCCTCCGGTTACTTTTGCCAAGTCAAAATATTTTCGTATTCAGGCGTACGGCAGCTGCGCGCAGGTGCGTAAGGATATCGTTGCGGTATATAACCGCGAAGAAAAGAAGATAGTCTATTGGCATGAAAATTAAACAATCCAAACCTAAATTAAAAAAAGCGGTTTTTGTCTGTCAAGTTACCGACAGCAATATTAAGGTATTAAAGTGTTTACTTTTGGCGGGGTTACAACGGCGAGCCGCTAATCGTTTGCCTGCCGCGCAGCCAGGTTACCTCTCGGTATCTCAAGGTTCCTGCCACTAATCCCATCGAGGTAGAGCAGATAGTTACCCTGCAGACAGTGCGTTTTCTTCCTTATCCGGCTAATGAGTTGATCAGCGGTTTTCAGATCATCGGCGTAGATAGTCAGGGTTATTCGGAAGTAAACCTGGTAATAGCGCATAAGAATGCCGTTGAGCGCTACATAAATATTCTTAAGGAGATAAAGATTCCTTTGTCTTCAGCCGTATTGAGCTCTATCGGGCTTTCTAGCTTATATTATTACCTGGAACCGAGAGAGACAGGCCCGGTTATGCTTATAGATATTGACGCAAATCAGGTAGAGGTGGCAATCGTTGAAGGGCAGAGGTTGTTTTTTAGCCGTTCTTTTAAAGTGGATAAGACGCAGGCAAATTGGGCAACAGGTGTATTTATTGAAGAGATCGCTAAGACTAACGACCTTTATTTTAAGGAGGTAGCTAAACAGTTGCCCGGGAAAGCGCTGATCTTAGGCGTTAATAAAGAGTATTTTCAGTCTCTGGTAGATAGCCTTAAGCAAAGACTGTATCTGGAGAGCGAGGTATTCCTGTATGCGCAAAAAATAGATTGTTCTCCCGGATTAGCAAGGGTTTTTGATATCTCCGGTGTTTCTCTGGCTACTTTGATCGGGCTATCATTGGTTCCTGTGGCGGATAGCCTGAATCTTATGCCTGGCCAAATGAAAGAGGCAGCCAGGATGAAATTCAGGTATAGGGAACGTCTGCAGATTTCCTTATCCGTAATAGCTATAGTAGCCATGTTTGCTTTTGGTATGTCACGCAGCCTCCAGAACAAGGAACAGTATTTAAAAAATCTGAAGCAGCAACTGAGTAAGGTGGCCAAGGAGGCCAGGCCGCTTGAGGAGATTGAAAAAAGATTTGGAGTCATCGAGCGTTATTCTAAAAAGGAGACCTCCTGTATTGATGTACTTTATGAACTATATAAGAACATACCCGCGGATATCTCGCTGGTAAGTTTTACTTACGAAGATAACGGCGCCATTACTATGCATGGGCAGGCGCCGGCCCTCTCAAGCGTATTTAACTTTGTGAACCAGCTTCAGAAGGCCCCGGCATTCAAGTATTATAATATAAAGGTAAGATACGCCACCAAGAAAGCCATGGTTGGCGGGGAAGTAATTGATTTCGAAATCGTATGTTAAAAGTCCTATCCAGAAGAGAAAGAATAATCTTGTACGTTACCGTCGGAGTTGTGGTCTCCAGCGTTGCGGTTAATTTTCTAAACGGTAATTTCTGGCAGAAGAATATTTCCCTAAACCGGGAAATCGCCCTTACCAGGCAAAAACTGAAAAAATCCCTGAGGCTGCTTAGTCAGAAAGACGCTATCCAGAATAAATATAATAAATTGGCGCTGCACTCGGATTTATCGGCCCCGCAGGGGGATGTTTTTGTGGCGACCCTCTCTGAATTGGAGAAGATGGCCCAGGATGCGGGGGTACACATTATAGATATGCGCCCTCAGGATATTTCCAAGAGCAGCGGACTATATAAAGAGATAGCCGTTGATTTAAGGGCAGAAGGGGATATCCAGGGTTATTTTAAGTTTATTTATAACCTGGAGAATTCCTTATCTCTGCTAAGGGTGCGCAGGTTTCAACTAAGCTCTAAGCC
>JAPLLP010000302.1 GCA_026387515.1 Candidatus Omnitrophota bacterium
AAAGTTTTTAGAGGGGTCAATATTCCACCAATGACTGTAAAAATATCTAAAGATTCGCATCTGCTTAACTTTCTGGAAAGAAACCATGATGGTATTGTAGTTGTGGATAAGCAGGGAGTGGTCCTTTTTGTTAATCCCTCCGCTGTCCGGCTTTTTAACCGCGAAAGAAAAAAATTCTGTGGCCGGCAATTCGGATTTCCGTTGCCCGGAGATAAAGTCGTCGAAATTAATATTCCCGGTAAAAGTAAAGAGATCGGTATAGCCCAGATGCAGCAAATGTCTATAGAGTGGCAAGGTATTCGGGCGTATGCCTTGTTTATCCATGATATTTCTGAGCTTAAAAAAACAGAAATGCTTAAAGCTGCCATGGATGAGCGCAGGCGTATAGATAGAATAAAAAATGAATTTATTTCCAATGTTTCCCATGAATTGCGCACTCCTCTGACCTCTGTGCGGGAGGGTATAAGCCAGATTCTCGAAGGCTTTCTGGGAAAGACCACGGTAAAACAAAAAGAGTTTTTGTCGATGTGCCTTGAGGATATTGACCGGCTGTCCAGGATTATTGACGGGCTCTTGGATATTTCAAGGATTGAATCCGGGAAAATAAACCTGAAGAAAGAAACATTGGATATCGTAGAATTAGCAAAAAACGTAATCTTATCCTTTTCTCTTAAGGTAAAAGCTAAAGACCTGGAGCTGATAGAGGATTTTCCCAAGGAGAAATCGGAAATTTATGTGGATAGAGACAGGATTATCGAAGTTTTTATCAATTTATTGGGTAATGCCATTAAGTTTACCAACAAGGGGCAGATCAGTATTTGCATAAAAAATAAGGCCAAGAAGGTAGAATGCTGTGTTTCAGATACCGGACCTCCCGAGGGTTTTTAGCAGATTTCAGCAATTCGGCCGCGTCTTTGGCCCGGGTGAAAAAGGAACCGGCCTTGGGCTTTCCATCGTAAAAAGCATTATTGAGTTGCACAAGGGGCAGATCCGGGTAGAGAGTAAATTAAATAAAGGGACTAAATTTATCTTTACGCTGTTTAAATATACCTCTCGGGAGTTATTCCTGCAATATATTGTTGATTGCATGCGGGAGGCTTTACGTAATTACGAGCCGCTTTCGATTTTTATTTTTTATATTGAAGATTTCGCGGCGGTGAAGAAAGAATTTGACAGCAAAAAGATTGCTGCTGTGATGAATAAGCTATATGAAATAGTGGGAGGCCATCTTCGGCGCCAGGCTGACCTGGCGGTTAAGGATGACCGGGCGATTTTGCTGGTGCTGCCGGTTACTAAAAACGAATATATAGATAGTATTCAGGCCAGGCTTTCGCAGGCTCTCGGTGAGTACCTATCCAAGGAGGGATTGGATAAGGTAATAAAAATGAGCTATAAAACAGCGGGTTTCCCCAGGGACGGCTCAAGCGCTGAGGTATTATTTGATAAAATAAAAGCAGGGATTAACTAGGTTTAGGAGGAATGATGGCGAAGAAAATATTGTTAGTTGATGATGAACCGCATATAATTACTATGCTGGAAAACAGGATGAAGCACGCAGGTTATGAGGTTATTACTGCCAGTGATGGGCAGGAAGGCCTGACAAAGGCACAGAAGGAAAAACCCGACCTTATCATACTGGACTTGATGCTTCCTAAATTAGACGGTTATAAAGTCTGCCGCATGCTCAAGTTTGATGAGAAATATAAACATATCCCGATAATCATGTTTTCTGCCCGGGCGCAGGAGGGGGATAAGAAGATGGGTGAAGAAGTAGGCGCAGACGGTTACGTTATCAAACCTTTTGAGCCGCAGGTATTGTTGGGTAAGATAAAAGATTTGCTGGCAGACAAGGAAAGTTAAAGTTTGACAATTCTGATTAGAAGAGTATAATAATAACAAAGATTAGAGAGATTTGAGTTTAGGCCGCAAAGAGAGGGCAACTAACCTTTGCGGCTTTTTTGGTTGGTTAAGGCGTTATCAGGGGGTGTATTATCAAAAAGGTAAAGACTTCACTTAAGGGAAGAAAGTGCAAATTTCTGCACTGTAAACATATTTTAAGTATTTATAATCATGGAGATTATTGCCATGTCCA
>JAPLLP010000036.1:0-707 GCA_026387515.1 Candidatus Omnitrophota bacterium
ATCAAAATAACCCAGCTGGTGATCAATAAGGGCGTGGATATCGTGAGTGTAGCCAAGCTGTTTCTATTCATGATACCGTTCCTGTTGACCTATACCCTACCTATTGCGGCCCTTACCGCGGTGCTTATCTCCTTGGGGAGATTATCCAGCGATAATGAAATCACCGCTATCCGGGCAAGCGGAATCAACATCTTTAGTTTGATCCTGCCGCTTTTGATCGTAGGGCTGATCTTGAGTCTGGTCCTGGTCGTGTTCAACGACCGGGTTATCCCCTACGCCCACTTTGCCTCACGCAAGACCCTCACCGAAGTCGGGATAAAAAACCCGGCGGCAGCGCTTGAGCCGGGGATATTCATCAACTCTTTCCAGAAATACGTCCTTTTCATCTACCGCATTGACGACAATAAGCTTACTAATGTGCGTATCTATGAACCCCAGGAAGGAAAGGCCACGCGCACCATTGTGGCCAAACACGGGGAATTCATCGCCCTGCCGGAAAAAAAAGCGATCAAACTAAAATTGATCGACGGCACATCTGACGAACCGGATCCCGGTAATCCTACCAACTACTATAAACTGAATTTTAAAAACTACTTTATGACCCTTAACCTTAATGCCATGAAAGACCCTTCGGATATGGAAAAAAAACCCAAGGACATGACCATCCAGGAGCTAAAAACCGAGATCAAGAGACTTAAGAGCAGCGG